>DAOWOO010000394.1 GCA_030642025.1 Candidatus Zixiibacteriota bacterium
AGCGCCATGGGCAAAAGGACTCCCACCAGAAAACATTTCATAAAACCGGTTTCAATCTGATACCGAATCCGCGCCACAGGCCTGGGTAGTATCAGGATAAATGAGGCAATGCTTAAGATTATCAACAGAAGATAGACGATCATTGCCGGCGATGTTAGCCTTCGAAATAGTTCCTGCCAGGAAAATCCGATCTTTTTCTCAGTAAATTCACCTCTAAAATCATAATACTCATCCATCATGGGCGTGACAAGATTGCCGGCCTTGATATCGCCCCAGACATGCGCTCCCGAATCAAGCGTGACAGTCCCCAGACAATAGATTTTGCCCTCGACATCTCCGCTAGATCCGATACGCAGATCGCCGGCCAGAACGGTGATATCCCCTCTCACATAACCAACAATATCCAGATCACCCAGGATTAGAAACACATCTCCGCGGATTGAATCGGCGGCCTCTATTCTTTTATTCTCGCCGAAAGCGATGATTTCATGCTTGCGGGATGTCGATGTTTCGCGCGGCCCTCCGGTACGGGTTATCATAGTATCGGTGCCGTCATCGAAGCGTATCTTAATTTCGCCGGGTGTAATATTTATTTGCATGGCTTTGCGGAGAGAATCGACGCTCTGGATTGTATCGATACCGGTCGTATCCTCCTCAAAAGCCGCTAGCTGTCCCGGCCAAAGCAAAACGGCTCCCAGAAGAAAAACAGCCAGGCATTTGGATATAAATACTTGTCTCATTTCATAACCTTATCATTGCCAATGAAAGCATATGGCCGATGTTTCTCGAATTCATCCAATCATATCATAGGCGATCAGGATTGGTTTTTATTCAGAATTCGTCCGCCGTTCCATTTGAATCAAAACATTTTCAGTTTCTTTTTCAGAAGCTCTCTGGCTCTAAAGATGCGGGCCTTGACAGTTCCGATCGGAATCCCCATGATCCTGGCGATCTCCTCATAGGATTTATCATCATGATGCCTATATACAATCACTTCCCTGTATTTATCCGGAAGCGCTTTGATCGCCTCCTCAATCGACATAATCCGCTGTTTGCGGAGAAAGTACTCCTCGGGATTGGCGGATTTATCCTCCAACTCAACCTCAACCGTGCCGTTCCTGGTCTCAAATGGCTTGTCCATTGAGAAAGCCTTGATTTTCTTTTTGCGCAGATAATCGATCGAACAATTGGCCGCGATTTTACAGAGCCAGGTGGAAAACCGGAATTCGGAACGGTAGCTCTCCAAGGTATTGAAAGCCCTCATAAAGGTTTCCTGGACAAGGTCCTGGGCATCATCGCTGTTGCGGATAATCTTGACGACGATATGAAATACGGTCTTCTGATATCTTTGCAGCAGGGCCTGATAAGCCTGCTGTTCGCCCTCAAGCGCCGATCTGATCAGCTCCTCATCCGGGGGCACGGGTTCTTTTCTGCGCATCATGGCTACCATTGGCACCAAACGGTTTAAAAAATTGTCATTATAATAATCATATTCAAGCGCTTATACAATTAAAATATTAACTCCCCGGCAATAAGCCAAATGATAATTGTCGCTATCAATTTAATTTTTCCGTCTCAGAATAACAGCTTACCGGTTTCAATTTGCGACGAGAACCCAGGGTTTTAGCCTCGGCAACTGATCTTGGAGAGCCTCCCGGGACCACCCGGACGCAATCCTGTCTGATTTTGTAGGATATTGGTATAAAATCCATACAAGTATCGAAAAAAACCCACAGTTTTTGTGTTTTTAATCCGGGGACGCTGTTGCAAATCAGAATATTTATATAAGACATTATCAGACAATAGGATAACTGCCGCAAATCTGTTGAGTTTATGCACAGCGTCCGGCATGGCGGCTGCTCATTAAGGGTCCGGGAAATAAAGTATTCGTCAAAAGTGCCGAAACGTCGGAATGAGTGCTTATTCGGCGTTTGGCTGGAAAGGTGCTTGAAGTGGGTAAGAAAAAGAAGGACAGTTACAGGATGCCGAAGAAAATGTATTGGCATCTGTATTCGCTCCAAACCCTGAACACTGAAAAATTTGTCTCTGTGGTAAACAAGATCCTCAGGAACGAGTTCTTTGTGATCAAGTAGCGGCTGCGCCTTGCGACAATAATCGACATGGGCATATACGTATTGTCCGCAAAGGTGTCAGGGTCTGGACATGAGATTTTGCTTGACAATGAAATTGTGTAAGCATATAATTAGCAGAAATTTTGTTGAGAGAATGCAATTTGCCGGGAAGGCCGAATGAACAGTGATAAGTTTTCCATAATTATAATACCCTCATCGGGTGGAAAACCGCTGCAATTTCTAATCTCAAGGGTTTTACTTTATATCGCAACTGTGGTTCTGCTCTCCTTTATAGGAGTCAACGCCTTTTTCACCTATGGCTTTTTCTCAAAATCATATCATACCAGCGCCATAGCCAACCTGACCGAGGA
>DAOWOO010000007.1 GCA_030642025.1 Candidatus Zixiibacteriota bacterium
AGTTCACCCTGCACCCCCGCTCCGGCCAGGGTCTTACCTTTGTATTCAAATACGGGCATACATCATTCCTTTTATCGATTTATTTTCACACCATTGCCGGCGATTTGCCTCTCGTCAGCATTTCATTGAGTTCCGGTATATTGCCGCTGTAACCCATGGCGTCGCCGATGGTGATTTTACCCGTGTTGTAAAGTTCCGCCAATGACTGGTTCATGGTCCGCATACCGAACTTCTGCCCCGATTGTATCATACTGTAAACCTGGTGTACTTTGTCATCTCGAATCAGCGCCCGAATAGCCGGGGTGCAAACCATTATCTCCAGCGCCAGCACCCGGCCGCCGCCGATTCTGGGAATCAGGCACTGCGACACCACTGCCTGCAGGGAGAATGACAAAGATACCCTGATCTGCGACTGCTGGTTGGTCGGAAAGGCGTCAACTATGCGATTAATGGACTCAGCTGTCGAATTTGTATGCAGGGTAGCAAAAGCCAGATGGCCGGTTTCGGAGATATTGATGGCCGCCTCAAATGTCTCAAGATCACGCATCTCACCGACCAGGACAACGTCGGGATCTTCGCGAAGAGCGAACTTTAGGGCAGAGGCAAACGATTTGGTATCACTGTACACCTCGCGCTGGTTGACAATCGACGTCTGGTGCCGGTGCAGATATTCAATCGGATCTTCCACTGTAATAATATGGCACTGGCGCTCCCGGTTGATCTTGTCGATAATAGCCGCCAGCGTGGTTGATTTACCCGAGCCGGTCGGACCGGTCACCAGAATCAGGCCGCGCGGCAGGGCGGCGAATTCCGCCACTGCTTTGGGGAGACCGAGCTCTTCAAAAGTCTTAATCTTGTATGGTATCTGCCTTAACGCCACGGCGACGTTGCCTCGCTGCATAAAGACATTGCACCTGAAACGGCTTAACTGCTCAATGCCGAATGAAAGATCCAGCTCTGAACTGGTCTCAAATTTCTGACGTTGTTTCTCATTCATAATCGAGTACGCCAGCTTTTTTGTATTCTCCGGCGTCAGTAAGTCATACTGTGTCTTGATAAGCTTTCCGTCCACCCTTACCACCGGAGGTGCGCCGACGGTGAGGTGTAAATCGGAGGCGTCCATCTTGACCATTTCTTCGAGCAATTCACGGAGTGTGACCATATATTGTCTCCAGACTTGAGCTTGCCGGTTAATTGAAATCGTCTAATTCTTATATCGGTAAGAATCGGCGAATCCTGAAGAAATAATCTTTAAAGAATAGCTTTAAGTTATTGATTTATAAGGAATTCAGCTAAACCATCAATCCGCAAATATTGCTAAACCGACGTTGTAGCAAAAAGTTCGTCAATTGAGATCAAACCGTTGTGCATTTTATCAATCGCGGCCATACGGAGAGTCATCATGCCCTCTTTTATAGCCTGTTCGCGAATTTCGGAATCGCTGGCGCTCGATAATATCAGCCGTTCAATAGCCGGCGAAATCGGCATTACCTCATAAATACCGGTCCGACCGGAAATCCCGGTGTTGCCGCAATCGTTGCACCCATCAGCCTTAAATGCCCTAAGACCCTTCGTGAAATTCGGAGGAGCACCCAGAGCATCTATTTGATCCTGGGTTAACTGTATTTCCCGCTTGCAGTTCTGGCAGATTTTCCTGGTCATTCGCTGGGCCATAATCAGTCGTGTGGATGACGAAACCAGGTAATTTGGTACTCCCATATCCACCAAACGGTTGATTGACGACGGGGCGTCGTTGGTATGCAATGTGGAAAAAACCAGGTGGCCGGTGAGCGCGGCGCGGATGGCAATCTCGGCCGTCTCACCGTCACGAATCTCACCAACCATGATAATATCGGGATCCTGACGCAAGAAAGACCGCAACGCCGCAGCAAAGGTCAGACCAATCCCGGATTTAACGGCAACCTGATTGATTCCGTCGAAGTTGAACTCCACCGGATCCTCGGCAGTCATGATATTTACGTCAATGGTATTAATTTGCTTCAGTGCCGAATAGAGTGTGGTCGTTTTGCCGGAACCGGTCGGGCCGGTAACCAGAATAATTCCAAACGGCAGGTGAATTGCCTGATTGAATTTCTTAAGCGAGTCCTTGGAGAAACCAAGCTTGGTCATGTCAACCATTAGCGCTTTCGGATCAAGAATTCGCATAACGACCTTCTCACCGAAAATAGTCGGCAAGACCGAAACACGGAGATCGACGGTGCGATCGTCAATTTTGATTTTAATACGGCCGTCCTGCGGCAGGCGTCTCTCGGAGATGTCCAGATCGGACATAACCTTCAGCCGGGAAATGATGGCCGCGCGGTATTTGTAAGGTAGCGGCGCCTTTTCATGGAGGTCGCCATCAACACGGAATCGTACTCGAATCCGTTTTTCATAGCACTCAAAATGAATATCCGAAGCGCCTCCGCGGATGGCATCGGCTATAATGGAATCGACCAGCTTGACCAGCGGCTTATCCTGGATGGCCGATTGCAAATCAGCATCGGACGGACCCTCCTCATCGGCCGAGAGAACCTCAAGATCGCTGTCATCTTCCAATCCTTTGATAATCTCTTTTAAGGCGCCTTCATCTTTGTAGTAGGAGTCAATGGCTTTCTTAATTGACTTTTCAGGAGAAATAACCGGCTGTATGGAACAACCGGTGATAAATTTCACGGCATCAAGAACATAAACATTGTTGGGATCAGAGATGGCCACCACCAGGGTCTTGCCCAATTTGGAGACAGCTATGACATTGAACTTACGGGCAATATCCAGTGGAATAAGTTTTACGATTTCGGGGTTTAATTCGATATCGGCCAGGCGCAGAGTGCCCATATTGAGCTGCTTGCCGACAAATCGGGATACCTGATCTTCCGATTCTACAGCTCCGGTCGAAACCAGAGCTTCTTCAAGCTTGGTCTTTTTCTCCTCGGCCAGGGTCAGGGCTTTTTCCAGTTGCTCCTGGCTTATCATGCCAGCCTTGACCAGCATTACACCTAATTCAGAAGACATTTATACCAGCCATCAATGTAGTTGATACTTTGCTCCCCGCACATCTCAAGAGGTATTCGGGTAAAAAGCGATCAGTCCTGAAAAATGTCGTCCAGTTTGTCACCGGCCGAAGCGGCAAATTCATCGGTGAGTCCGGGCCCCTGTTTCTGCGACTTGCCTTTAAGCGCCATGAAAACCTTACCCAGTTCCGATGATGCTTCTTTGGCATACAGGCGTACCATTCCAATTGTCGTCCGATCGTCAAATATAACGACCATGATCGACCGATCACCGACCAGCGACATATGGATATGGTCTTTTTTACCCTGGTGGAACAACACCGAGAATTCCGATTCACCAACCAAGCGGGCAATCTCTTTGGTCGACGCAAATGATCCGGCCAAAAGTGCCGCCAGCGCCGTGGTGTCCAGAGAATGAGTGAACCCCTGGCGGGTAATCAAATGGCCGTCTTTATCCACCAGCAACGCACATTTGGCCTCAGCACCTTTAAGCATTCTGGCCAGGATGGAATCGATTTTCTCGATTTCCTCTTCGTAAATAATCAAGTTGTCGTCACTCACAGACGGCTCCTCCTTGTTTTATTTTATTCCAAACAGCCGCTTGAAGAAACCGCGTTTCTTCCTGGTCACCCGTGTGGAGGGGGCCATTTTCGGCGACGGCATGCCGGCTATGTCATCATGGTCGGTCGGTGCCGTATCCTCCGATAAACCTTTGGGAATCGAGGACATTTCATCCTCGCGGGAGGCCGGCTGAAAATCAGATACGGTAATTCGCCGTTCCCGGCGCGCAATCTTTCCTGTTGATCCCGGAAAGGGACGAGAAGCAGTAACGCCAGTGGCTTCCGGCCCGGACTGTTGTCCTGCCGGTGTTTCCTGGGGCAAAACCGGAGGAGTGGCAGATTCCAACTTGACGGCATTATGCTCCAGAGACGGTTGTTCCGGCTGCTGAGGTGGTGATTCGGCATCATAGGCCGTTTCTCTCACCGGGGCAGGTTCCGGCGGGGACTGGGCCGCCTCCGTCTGTTCTACGGGCGGCGGAGGCGTTGCAACCTCCGGCTCGTGGGGTTTCTCTGCCGCCGTCGGGCTTTCCGGAGCCGGTTTGGGCGTTTCTTTTGGCGTTGCCGATGTAGAGCGCGAAGCACCCTTGGCTTTTTCCAACACCAATTTTATTATCATCTTCAGCGTGTCGAAAACCCCGCGGCCATTGACCGCCTCACCTTCGAATGATTTCCACGCATGCGGATTCAGCTTTGCATCCAACTCCTCAACCGACAAAATTCCGGGCAGATCGCGCTTATTGTACTGTATAACAATCGGTAAATCATCGATATTATATCCATATTCCTCGAGATTTTCCTTCAGGTTGGTCAATGACTCGATATTTTCATCCATCTTATCGGCCTGGCTATCCGCCACAAAAACCAATCCGTCCACTCCGCGAAGCACCAGCTTGCGAGTGGCATTATAGTACACCTGTCCCGGGACGGTATAGAGCTGAAACTTGGCCGCAAATCCGTTAATCGATCCGATATTAATCGGCAGGAAATCAAAATACAGAGTCCGATCAGCCTCTGTCGCCAGCGAGATCATCTTGCCCCGGCTGTTCTGCGGCACTTTCTTGTGCACATAAAGCAGATTGGTTGTCTTGCCGGACAGTCCGGGACCGTAATAGACAATCTTGCAGATCACTTCCCGAGATGCGTAATTAATCGAGACCATAGTTTTCCTTATATCATCTGGCTAATTAGCGGTGTTTATTCTCTCAATCGCCTGTTTAATCTCCAGTCTTATCAGACCGATATTCACATCAGATTCCACCGTCACAACCATCACGCCGATTTTGGCGTCGGTAAAAAACAGCTTGCCGTGAGCGGCCTCAATTGTTATCTGTTTCAGCGAAGTCTGCTGCAAACGATCCAGCGATTTCTGAATGTTGGCTGTTATTGACGCCGCCAGGGCGCCAACCGTCTCCTCTTCAAAAGAGGTGTCCAGATCGGAAGCGATGACAATCCCGTCGTTGTCCACCATCATCGACCCGGTTATGCCGCTTGTCTTGTTCAATTCTTCAAGTACTTGATACATATTTCTCCTCCGCGCGTAACGGCCTGAATACGCCATATCGTTCGGAAACATATTTTCTTATTATATCACCCGCCTGAGATATCCTGATACCCAGCAAATCGTCCACCTCAAAGTTGGAAAGAACCAGCAGGCTGTAACCGGAAACCTGATTAATCACCAGTTTTTTCCCGCTGAAAAACAGATCCAGGCGTTCAGAGCGGTATTCTTTTTCGCATCTTTTAAGTATCCGCGCATTCTCCTCCTGTAAAACCAGGCTCATCGGCGTCCACAACTCAGCATCAATGTCGCCGCGTTTGTAAGTTGACATAGTCAGTCCTTCGCAGTCCACCACCGCCGCCAGAATAACCGCGTGATGCTCTCCCAAATACCTGACCGCACGCTCAAAACCGTTGGTTTCATGACTGACCGAAGTGTTCGATCCTCCCCCACTCAGTTCACGCTTCCGGGCGGGATTATTTGTCAAAGCCGACGGAGTCGGGCGCTTCGCAGTTATTGTCCCGGCACCGTGGCCGGAAGCCCGGCGCGATTCGCGCGGACGGCTTACAGTCGGCATATCCACATAGAAATAACGCATCACCAGCGGGGCGGCGATAATATGCAAAAGAACGGCCGGGAAATACCGCGATAACGCAATAGTCAGCGCCACCGAGAGGTCCATGGAATACATAATTGTCAGGATAATTCCGAAAACAGTGCCGAGGGCGATACGGTACACAAACGTCAGCCCGGCGCT
This sequence comes from Candidatus Zixiibacteriota bacterium, assembly GCA_030642025.1. Lineage (GTDB taxonomy): Bacteria > Zixibacteria > MSB-5A5 > GN15 > PGXB01 > DAOWOO01. The sequence goes on from DAOWOO010000007.1 coordinate 5,830, forward strand.
CTGGAAAATATCCAGCCATGATGTCCTGAGCCTTAAAACATAAAAAACAATCATATAGTAGATTATCTCAAAGACGGCATAGATGAAGATACCGGCGCTGATCTGAAGCCCGAACCTGCTCGGAAAAACAATCAGAGATACCACTATCAACAGCGCCGACCATATTAAAACCATATTGGTGTTTTTCTTCATAAATCCCATATCGCCATCCAGTCAGATTACACGGAACTCAAATCCACTTTCTCAATAAATAATGATACCTTTAACCGCAACGCCCCCAGGTTGGCATTATTATTTGCCTTTATCAGTAGAAGGTTCTCCCGAACCTTGACAAAGCTAATAATTAAATTGTCGGCTTCAATCAGAATACTTTTATACTCCCCGAATTTGCATGATTCAATGCTCGACTGCACCGCCCGTTCAATCTCATTGGCCAGAGCGCCGTACAGATCTGGGGGCTGCGAAGCATTCCACTCCGACTCGGCTACCAATCCTTCACTATTGACCAGAAGAACACCCTCCACACCGGGTAGCTTCGACAGGGTAACCAGCATATCCCGGGTGCCAACCGGCTCAACCGGCTTTGATTCGGCCGGCTTTCTATTTTCCAGCGGCGTCTCTGCAAATGGAGCCAGTTCCGAGATCGAAGCTTCTTTTTCCGGTCTCGACGCCGATACCTTTTCAGGTGACTCCAATGGAAGTTTGCGGGCTATTTCAAGAAGTTTATTAACATGTTGATTATTGTTATTAACCTTATATAAACGATCAAGAATCTTTACCGCATGGGCAAATTCACCCTTGTAAATCTTAATCTCAGCCAGAAGCAAATCAGTGGTGTGACTGTTTCCGTCTATCTCAATCGCCTTCTCCACCTCCATTTGAGCCCAGTCATACAACCCCTTATCAAGGTTTATCTTGGCCATAACCATATGAGCCGAACCATAATTGGCATGAATACGAAGACCGTTTTGACAAACCCGAAATGCCTTGTCCAACTCACCCTTTTTGCGGTGTGCTTCCGCCAGAGCGGCAAATATCTGTGAATTCGGGTTTTCGTCAAGGATCTTGTTACACTTGGCAATCCTGTCCTTTAATTCCATTTCAAGAGTCATGACTTCCTCATTATACAGGTTGCCAAGTCATACACTATGAGCAAGTTACGATTGGTCATATTTCACCGATTCGTAAATATAACTATTATTGACACTTGTGTCAATCAATTAACACCTATCCCAGGATTTTTCGAGTTTGGTACAATCCCACCAGCCAGGTTATACCCATCAAAAGATACAGCGCTGTCGCAATAAAAGCTGGAATACTGAGTAGGTTTGCTGAATCCATAAGCAAAAGAAGCTGCGCCAGAAGTAAAAACCCAAACCCCAGCACAAACATCTGCCAGCTTTTAGATAACAGTCCCCCGCGGACCAGCGACAGTATCTTCAACGACCAGATCAGGCAGATAAGAGAACAAATCAGTAAAACAAGATTGAAAATCGACCCGGTCGAGTAAAGGTTTTCGGCTTTTACCGACGCTTCTGCTGATCCGGTCAAGACCAGATTGACAGCAGTAGCCGCTAATACCACATATAGAAAGCGCTTCATCATGATGCACCTTTCACCAGTTTGACGACCCGATCCGCTTTCTTGATCGATAAAAGCAGATTGTCGTCGATCTGATAACGTTTAACCAGTTCCCGGCGCAGGGCCAGGGGCTCGGAAATCTCTTTTCTGACCTTACCGACAGCCCGTCGGTAAATCCCATCTCCCAGAAAATAAAATACGTACTCAAGCTGATTGCTGAGCATATTTTCCAGGGCGTTCATGACGGTGTGTATTCTCACCGTCGACGGCAATTTCATAATCTCCAGGAAGAATTTATCAAATGACGGACGAGTGTCGGCTCCCGGATCAAATCCCGGAAAATGAATTAAAAAACCGGTGCGGAAACTTGCCTGATACTTGTTGAGCATCGGGTTTTGATCGCCGACTATTTCTTCAATCAATGTACGGATACGATAGAAACAATTGTTATAGAGGGTAAAGAGTATCGAGATTATTAATTCCTCTTCATTTACCACTGATTCTTCCTGCCGGGCTGACCGGCCGGACGCCTGAACCAAACCGGTAATAATCATCTTATAGATAGCCCGATAGGTGACAAACTCGCCGATGGGAGAGGTCTCGACAAGATCTTTGACGGTGCGTTCACCGTTGATCAGCGGCAAAAGCTTAAACTCATCCATTGACAGCGTAATTTCGTCGCGCTTTGTCTTCATGACCGTGGCGATCTTTAATAAAACATCATCGGGCGGCAGAACCTTCTGAATCTCAAACCATTCATCGATTCTGCGAGTACCCTCCATAATAACATTGACTGAATTTAACTCAATCGGGAAGGGCGCTTTCCTGGGTTCGGCTCCATCAATGAATTTAAAATCGCCCTCCTCCCAGGAGAAAAGATTGTAAACGATTTCTTCAATCTGAATTTTGAGGCACTCAATCACCTCGTCCTTTTCAAACAGATTCATATCAACCAGGGTTGTTCCAAGCTGACGACCGATCTGTTTGTGCAGGACAATGGCTTTCTCAAGATCGGATTTGGATATCTTGCCGAGCTTTAAGAGAAGATTGCCCAGAAGATCCTCGGAAGAATTTATCGACGAAGCATGAATAATATTGCCGTTTTTAAAGGCTATTTCCTTCTGCCGCGTGGCGGTGGAAATCTGCAGAATCCCCGTCTTTTTGCCGGTTGACAACAACTGCAAAATATCGGGAAATGATACTGTTTTCAAATTACCGGTCAGGCTCATAGGACATCTTTGGTTTAATCCGGGAAAAATAAAATTCCCGGCATATTTCCATAATTATAGCATTTCTCTTATTTTATCGGGACTTTGGGGGTCATTCTTTACCCGGATGATTGAGTAATTACCTTATTGGGAGATAAAAAGATGCCCTTCATTGACTATCAGGGATACTGCGCCAATATCAGACATTTGCACAATTGAAGGAAGTCTGGAGCGGCGGTCGGCCATCATTGACACAACATCGCCCGCTCGGGCTGTAACCCTATTGCAGACAACAGATATCGAACAATCTCCGGCGCCCTCGGTCAGCAGATCAATATCCCGTTCATCCACCTCGGATTTGACCAGCACCAGTTCGTGGTTGTCGGGCAGGAATGGAAAAGATTTCAAATCAAGCGGGGTATCCCTATCGACAATGACAACAGCAGAAGAATCAAAATAGTACCCTATTGTTCCGGTCGATAAATATATCACATTCTGGTCTAATTTCGGCCCGCTGAAATCGTTGTCTTCATAGAAAATAAAGAACCCGGTTTTTATATCCTCGGGCCCGATACCGGCAATGTCAATGGCGACCTTCATTGCGGAACGTGGAACATATATTTCCCGGCCAAGCCCCTTCCCAGCAAAATATACTACCTCTCTTATAGTAGCGTACTCCGGCGTAAGCGCAATAATCGTCGGCGCTGAAATCCCCCTGCTCTGCAAATACGGCTCGATAATCTTCTCAGCTATATAGTATTCTTTTAACGGCAAATTGCACAACACAACCTGTTCGGGAAATGATTGCTTGACCGCAATTATTCCCCTCGAAATTGAAAACAGTTCGATCTTTACATCCTCTTTTTCCGCCAGAGCGGGTATGCCGATAGTCAGAATTGCCGTACCCAATAACATGAATACCAGAACGCGGCGGGCAGGTTTTGAATTGATGGCGACAAACACCGCCGCCAGAATAACATAATAGACCAGCAGTATTATTCCCGGCAGGCGGAAACTCAGAAGCATGGCTGTCGTTTCTGATCCGAAAAATTCCAGAATAGCTATTATTGAAACAATTATCGGATTTAACATCGCTCCAAAAAAACTACCGGCCAGCGGCAGCGCCAATGCTGATAGCAGAACAACCATTTCGCCGATTACCGTCAGACTGACCAGCGGTACAATAATCAGGTTGGAGACAAAAGATATTATTGGCATTCTCTGAAAGTAGTAAGCCGACATCGGAAGCGAAACCACCTGGGCCACGATACAAACCATGAGCGGGAATATCAGCAGCTTATAGTACAATTTCCGCTGAACCGGCTTGAAGAGCGAGGTTATTCGAGGCAAGAGAAATATCAATCCCCACGCAGTTATAAAAGAGAGCTGAAAACCGACATCAAACAGCTCGGTTGGCTTGAAAAGGAGAATGATAAGCGCCGCGGCGGCAATAATATTATTGTAATCAATCCGCCTCTGGAAGGCTTTGCCGATTATTATCAGTGAGGCCATAACCGCCGCTCGAATCACCGACGGCTGATTATATGCCAGAAACGAAAAGACGACAATTACCACCAGAAGAATGATACTGCGCCAAACCGTCTTAATCGGTGAAACCCGCAGCAGAAAAACAAAAACCAGTATGACCAGCGCGACATTGGAGCCGGAAACCGCCAGAAGATGCAACGTTCCGCTATCGCGAAACAGATCGTAGATATGCTGGGGAATATCCCTGGTTTCCCCGATCAGGAACCCGGAGGCCAGCGCGGCGGCGTCAGGATCAAGTGTCCGGGTGAAAGTTCCTGTTATAGCCCCGCGTAATCGGTCAATCAGTCGGTAAAAATGACGCGAACCGACGGGATCGACTTGAAGAGTATAATCATGCGGAAGGTACGCCGAGGCAAAGACACCCTTAAGATTCAAATAACGCCGGTAATTGAATCCCGACAGGCTGCGGCCGCCCTTGATACCAAGAAGCCGGGCGGTGAAAAACAGTCGGTCGCCATATTGAAGCCTGGTTGTCTCGGTGTTGATATTCAACAGCAAACGGCCATGCCCGGGTCGGATAGTCGATCCGTCCTGAATGGAATCAACCGCCACATACAAAGCGGTACGGTTATGTCTGATTACCGGCCAGTCATCAATAGTACCATACACCGTATGCTTAAGGTCGTCATCAACATAGTGAATGACATGACCCGGCGGAAAAGTATGGTACCTGAATGAATACCCAAAAGCCGAAAGCACAGCCAGAGATACCAGGCATATCAGACCGGCCTGAGCGGTTCTATCCTTGAAATATAAATAAACTGCGGCAAAGGCCAGAATCAGTGCCGCGAAAAACCAGGTCCATGCCGGAATTGAAAACGTATCGGCGGCAAGGATACCCACCATCACCGCCGCCGCCGCCCATATTGCCGGAAATCGTCCTGCCATAGATATTACAATATCCCTATTTCCTGCGTTGAATCATGGATAAAAATCTGCTGATTTCATCAATCCTGAGTAGAAACAGAATCAACAGGTAATTTATCCCCATAGTGGTAATCTGCAATGCTACAACAGCGATTTTGCCGATTATATCGTCTTGACCGATCATCGTCCCCCAATCAGCCCAACGCGTAACATAATATGCCAGGACCGCGGCCAGCACCATCAGAATTGCCTTATAAATAATAGCTCCCATACGTATACCGGAAACCTTCTTCCTTAAATTGAAAACCAGCATTACAAGATTTACTAATCCTCCTGCCGATGTGGCGGCGGCCAACCCGGCAAAACCCCAGAGCGGAATGAAGGCGAAATTAAGTGAAATATTAACAGCCACAGCCAGAATAGAATACTGCATCGGCCGTTTGGCATCGCCCAGAGCATAGAAAATCGGCGCCGCCACCCGAACACCGGCAAAACCGATCAGACCGAACGAGTAAAAGAACAGGGCCCGCGCTGTCTGTACGGTTGCTTCATTGGTAAATGCTCCTCGCTGGAATATTAATCTTACCAGATCCTCACCGAAACCGGCCAGGTAAACCGCCGAGGGAATTACCATGAGAAGGGTCAGGCCGATCGCCTCATGGAATGTGCCCGCCAATTTTTCATGCTGATTGCGGGCGACCTCCCCGGCGGCTTTCGGTAATGTCACCGTTCCCAGCGCCACCGCGAAAACACCCAGTGGGAAATGCATCAGCCGATAGGCGAAATTAAGATACGACATCGCTCCTTCAAGTATCAACGAGGCCAGAAGAGTGTTAATCATGATATTTATCCGCGATGCCGAGAGACCGAGAATCATCGGCGAAATAAGCCGACCCATCCGACGAAGCCCCTCATCGGCAAAATCTATTACAAAATGAAAGTGATATCCTATCCTGAATAGAGTCGGAAGCTGAAAAACCATCTGGCCGATACCGCCAATCAGAACACCGAGCGCCAGAGTGTAAATCGGAGCATTGAAGTAATTGTGCAGAAAAATCGGCGTCAGGATCATCCCCAGGTTAAACATGGCCGGCGACAATGCCGGTATTCCGAAACGGCCGTGCGAGTTTAATATCCCCATGAAAACAGCCGAAATGGAAACCATCAAAAGGTAAACAAACATAAGCCGGGTCATGGTGACGGTCAGGTCGAATTTGGCCGGATCGGAGACAAACCCCTTGGCGGTTATATAGACGATTGACGGGGCAAGCAGAATACCGAGAGCAACAACAAGGCCGACGATAATAATGAGGGCGGATATGGTCAGGCTGGCCAGGTAGAAGGCCTCCCGCCTTCCCGATTTAACAAGCTTGTCCTTGAAAACCGGCACAAATGCCGACGACAGAGCGCCTTCGGCAAAAAGGTCGCGCAGGAGATTGGGAATGCGGAAGGCCGCCACAAAGGCATCGGTAAGCATCCCGGCCCCGAAAAAGAAAGCAACCACCTGCTCACGGATCAGGCCCAGAACCCGAGATAGCGCCGTCGCGGCGGCCACTTTACCAGCCGAATGGGCCATCGGTCGGTTGTCTTTTTTATCCGTTGACAAGATTTAGTTTATCCATATATTGAAAGGCTCATATTATTAAGGATGAAAGGGTTTTAGTTTGCCACACCACAAGTCGTGCAAGAAGAGGATGCGCACCTCTGACGAAGACAGAATGAAAAACCGGTCGATTTCCTCGATGATGAAGAGATTGATTAAGGAACTCGAAGCGTGCACCACCAGAGCCGACGCCGAAAGCAGGCTGAAGAATGTTGTCTCCATTATTGACAAGGTTTCTCAGAGTCACATTATACATAAGAATAAAGCGGCGAATTTGAAATCAAGGCTGACAACATTTGTCAACGGCCTCTCCGGTTAAGCGGTTTCTCTGTCATATCAAATACCTGACCAGCCTCAGCAGCCGTGGCTTGGTTTTTACTAAATGTAACAGCAATCCGGCGGCGTGAATGTTATAAACATTGTGCGTTTTAAAGTACCGCCGGAGTTCTCTGATAATTTCAGTAAATTCTCCATCATTAACATGCGTATACACTCGGCGCAGTTTAAGATAATTATTCAGATCATCGCCCCTTTCATCAAGAAATTTCCCGGGATAAAGTCTCTCGATATTGTTAATATTCCCCACCCGTCCCGAAAGAAACTCCACCGCCGCCTGCCCGGCATATCGGCCAGAATAAACGGCATTGACTATCCCGGCCCCGGAAAGCGAATCAACCGCCCGGGCCGCATCCCCGGCCACAAGTATATTGCCGATATGGAACATCTCTTTCCCTCGGTATGATGGCAGCATTCCGCAAAACTTTTCCCTGATGCATCCCGACGGAAAATGATCGGCCATAAAGCCATCAAGATAATCGGCCGCTACCACGCCGTCCCGGTCGTCAACGGAGATAGCCAGGCCGATATTGGCCGAGTTTTGTGATTTCGGAAACACCCAGATATATCCGCCGGGTGCGATTTCCCGCCCGACATAAAATGAGATCGTGTCGCTTTCGACGTTGATATTTTCCACCCGGTATTCCAGCGCCGCGGCCACCTGCTTCAATTCGAGACAATTATTCATCCCGGCCTGCCGAGCCACCTGTGATTCGACACCATCGGCAGCGATAATAATTTTTGTTTTCACCCGTTCAACGGAAGCGTCGG
>DAOWOO010000192.1 GCA_030642025.1 Candidatus Zixiibacteriota bacterium
ACTGTAATGCCTAATAATCTTCTCTCCCATCTCGGTACAAAAGAAAAAATAAACCAGCGCCGGGATAAACACGGCCAACAGAAGATGAACATACAATCCAAATAGCAGAAATAAAATTACCCATACTACTCCCTAAGCATGTCGTATAAAACTCAGGCTGAAAAAGATGAACACGGGAAGAGCGATCCATAAATTCGGATAGTTTTCTACATACCCGAAAAACATTAGCAAAGCACCTGATAAAACAAGGCAAAGCAGGGCTAATATCCTCTTTATTGGATTGTCACTAATTATCCTTGAAATCAAGATAAAAAACCAGATGGCACATAAACCGGAAAAAATCGATATTATCCGGCAGGTTAAAAGAGCGGTGTCTCTGCTTTTCTCTCCAAGAAATGACTGTATAAATAATTGAAGCTGCATTATTCCGGCTTCACTCCACTTGATAAATGTGCCCGACTCCGAACCGAGATTAGTCAATATTGTGTAACCATCACCAAGAAAGTGTACCGGCGTACGGAAAGAAATAAACAGCACTCCGGCACAAATAACAACAAACAATCGATACACTAATCTTAAATGTGACTCATACAGAAAATAGTGAATCCTGTCTATCAGCTTATTAAATATATTTACCAATGGTTTCACAAACGGAATAATTAATCCTATCCCGATCAAACTGTAAAATATGTAAGAATATTGGGAATCCAGAAATATTATATGATTAAAACCCCATAGCCGGGATGACGGAAACAGCAACCCAAGAAATCGCAGGGCAATAAGCAATGCCAGTATGAAATAGTAATTCATTATAATCAACAGTGATTCAATTTATGAAATATAATAAAACATAATTTCTCATTAGGAAATAAAATATCCCCGTTCTGTCAGATTTTGTGGCCGAGGCAAAAGTCGAAGGCGGGTGATCTGATAGCATTTGTTTATTTCCCACACGAAGCCATGCTGACTATTTTTGAATTATGAACAAAAAATATATTCGATTTCCAGTTTTGGTAAAAGATATTTTTTGTTTCCCTATGACCAGAAAATGCGTAGATTATTGGACTAAATATTGAAAGTGTTATGGCTGAGAAGAAAAAAGAAAAGAAAGATAAGAAAAATAAATCGGGCAAGGTCAAACCGCAGGTCCTGAAAGGATTCCGCGACTACCCGCCCGAACAGGAAATCGCGCGGCAAACGCTGATCGACAAGACCCGTATTGTGGTCGAAAAATACGGCTTCCTGCCGATTCAGACCCCGTCGCTGGAGTCTGCCGAAACACTGTTAGGCGGCGATTACACCGAGGACAACCTCAAGGAGCTGTTCGGATTCACCGGGCCGGATGAGGTCGATATGTCACTTCGCTACGAGTTCACGGTTTCGCTGGCCCGTTATGTGGCCGGGCAACCGCAGTTGACTCTCCCCTTCCGGCGCTACCAGTACGGCAATGTTTGGCGGGTGGATAAACCGGGGCCGGGCCGTTACCGCGAGTTCGGGCAGTTTGATTTCGATATTGTCGGGACATATTCGATGTTGGCCGACGCCGAGATTATCGCGGTCATGGTCAACCTTCTCGATTATCTGGGTATAAAGAATTTCATCGTCCGTTACTCCAACCGCAAACTGATAAACGGGCTGACCGCGTATGCCGGTATTGCACCGGACAAAGCGACTGATGTCTTCCGGGTAATCGACAAGCTGGAAAAACAGGGCAAGGAAGCGGTTATCGCCGAACTGGGGCCGGGACGAACCGATATATCAGGTGATAAAATCCCCGGATTGAACCTTGAGGACTCGCAGATAAAACTCCTGACCGATTTTCTCAATATCGCCGAATCGGAAAGCGATGATGTATTGGCCGAGGTTGAAAAACTTCTTGGGCATATTGAAGTATCCAAGGAAGGAATCGACGAACTTAGGCAGATTCAGGCATATCTTAGTAGCATGAATGTTGCCGCTTATAAAACGACTGTGGATGTCACCATTGTTCGAGGTCTGGGTTATTATACCGGCCCCGTTTTTGAGACAACCCTGAAAGATATGCCGGATATCGGCTCGGTGATGTCGGGCGGACGGTACGACAACATGATCAACCGTTTCTCCAATCGGAATGTCCCGGCGGTCGGGACATCGTTCGGGCCTGACCGGATGCTGGCCGCCTTGATTGCCCTTGATGCCGTAAAAATGAAAAGCGCCACCGCCGATGTCATAGTCACCACCATGGACAAAGACAGGCTGGGCGATTACCTGGTCATCGTGGACAAAATCCGACGGGCGGGAATCAATGCCGAGTTGTATATGGGCGAGACAAAGAATATCAACAAGCAGTTGAAATATGCCGACCGGGTGGGAATTCCGATTGCCGTAATTGCCGGATCGGATGAATTCGCCAATGGGACAATTACCATCAAAGACCTCCGGGCCGGGCAGGAAAAGTCCAAAGAAGTGGCCGACCGCAAGGATTGGCTTAAAGCCGAGGATGTGCAGGTAACAATCAGGCAGGATGATCTGCTTGACCAAATAAAAAACCTTCTGAAAAAGAGCTGACCATGAACCGCCGTATAATCATTATCACAGTTGCACTATCGTTATTGTTTCTCCTGTTATCTCAACCGGTCCTGGCCCGCTATGTTGAAAATCTTCGCGCTCAGAACGAAAAGCGCACCTGGATTTATCTGCTTGATGAAAAGGAATTCGGGACATTGGAATCGATTTATAAAGGCCGAAAATCGTTCAAGGGCAGGATGGCGGAGAAGTATGAAGAGGTACTGACTCTGGATTACACGGCGCTCGGCCAGGATTTTATCCTGAATATCAAAAACGATCATTATGTCGATAATTCCGGCGGTTATATCGGCGATGAAATGCATGCCGTAGCCGGAGAGCAGAAACAGGAACTTCTTTTGAAAAGAGTCGGTGATTCGATAAAAGGGCGATTCGTATCCAACGGTGTTGAAAACCCGGTGGCGGTCGCGGTCGCATCGAGGATAATGGCCTATGATAACAACATGGTCGATCAGCTGGAGATGTTTCTGGGACTGTATGATATTAAAATCGGCGATACTATTTCCGATACGATATTCGTTCCCCAGACAACGACAACCTCGCCGATAAAAATAATAGTCGAGAGTTTTGAGCCGGTCCGATACGGCCAGATGCTGGATTCGGCCTATCAGTGCCGGATGCTGGAGCCGTCGGAGATGGTTCTGTTTTTCACCCGGGACAATAAACTGGTCAGGATGGTGCATCAAACACAAAAAATAATCACCATACTCAAGGAAAACCCGCTGGAGAGATTCAAACCGCGTTCTCAGCCGTACACTCTGGGCAGTTTTATCAGCCAGGCACCGATTTATTTTCTTTATATTATTTTCGGCTTTATAATAAGCCTCCCGGTGATTCGCCGTTACTATAAACGCCCGGAAATATATTTGCTCCTTATTCTGGGGGCGTTGATGTATCCGCTGGTTAGATTCACGCAGATCCCGCTGCAAACGTGGTACTCGCTGGATTATATGATTCCGTCAATCAGCGGGGGCGGTTCACCGTTCGGCCATGCTTTTATCATGTCCCTGACTGCCGGAGTCATACAGGAAACACTGATACTCCTTCCGCTGATATTGATCTTTTTCACCCGCCGACCGAGCATGCGTTCCCTGATCATACTCGGAATATTCTGCGGAATCGGGTTTGGGATTTACAGCGCCGGTGCTATATCCGGGACAGCTTTTCAATCCGGCGCCATGCCGCTTCTTTCATGGAATGTTTTCCGGCAGTTCTTTATAATTCTTTTCCATGCTACCGGCGGCGCGGCACTTTCTTTTGGACTGGCCGGCGGTATCAGGCGGCTGGCACTATCATGGGTGGCGCTGTCGCTGATTCATGCCGGTTGGCGGTACCTGGTTATTTATTACCAGCGCGGTTCGATAGACCTCGGTATCTATACCCTGATTGTCGCCCTGGTCGCCGTTTTGACAGTATTGGCGGTATATATATTAATCAGAAGACGTCTTGGCCGTTCCATGCAGGCCGGAGTGTAACAGGAATTAAATTTGACTTTAATCCTAATGGATATTATTCTTTCATTGTAGCCGGCTGTTGACCATCTCTTTTTGGAGGAATGAAAAGTTATGCCGAAACTGTCAGATCGCGGCGTACAGATGCCTGAATCGCCGATAAGGAAGCTTGTCCCCTATGCCGAAGCCGCCCGGAAAAAGGGACTTATAGTGTATTATCTCAATATCGGTCAACCTGATATTGAAACCCCCGAAACGGCGCGCGAAAAGATAAAAAGTAACAATCT
>DAOWOO010000042.1 GCA_030642025.1 Candidatus Zixiibacteriota bacterium
ATTTTCAACAAAAAAAACCATAGGAGCAGGTTATGAGCGAGATTACACGGCGGCAATTCCCGAAAACCGGGGCCAGGGGGGTGGCGTTGGTATCAATACCATTGATATTTCGGGCCAATCCGCTGGCGGCATTTACAACACCACATGGGGGTTATGTGACATTAAGCGATATGTACAATCATTTCGGCGTGGATGAAAATATTATCCGCAACGTAATCGCGGCCGCCCTGGAGCGCGGCGGAGATTACTGTGATCTCTTTTTCCAGCATGCCATTTATAACAGCGTTGCTTTGGAAGATGATCTGGTAAATCGGGCTTACAGTAATGTTGATTTCGGCGTTGGTATCCGTGTGATAGAGGGCGACCAAACCGGTTATTCTTTTACAGAAGAAATCACTCCCAGCGCGATGAAACTGGCCGCAAAGACAGCTTCCAATATTGCCAGTCAAAGCAAAAATTCCGCACCGGCTGGTTTCACGTTAAGAGAAGCTGCCGATTACTACCCGATTGAGACGATGTGGGAAGAGGTCAGGATTGATACCAAAATCCCGTATTTGAAAACAATCAATGAAAATATCAAGGCCGCCGACGGCAGAATTATCAAGGCCCGGGTTAGTTTCTCCAATGAAAGCAATTATATTCTGATTGCCACTTCGGAAGGCAGGCTCGCTTACGATTTTCAGCCGATGACGATGCTTTATTCCTCCTGCACCGCCGAACAAGACGGTCAGCGCGAAAGAAACTCCTTTAACCTGTCCGGCCGTTACGGGATAGATTTTTTTACACCTCAGAAAATAGACTATCTGGCTTCCGAAACCGTACGCCGGACAGTGGCCCTGTTTAATGCTGTCAAGCCGGAGGCCGGCGAAATGGAAGTTGTTCTGGGTGCCGGCAACGCCGGAATTCTTCTTCATGAAGCAATCGGGCACGGCATGGAAGCTGATTTCAACCGCAAGGGCGAGTCGATATTCTCCGACAAGATAAACAAACCGGTGGCCGAAAAAATCGTCACCATCGTCGATGATGCCACCAACCCCAATGTCCGCGGATCAATAAATATCGACGACGAGGCCAACCCGACCGAGAAAACCTGCCTGGTCGAAGACGGAATCCTCAGAAGCTACCTGCACGACCGTATCAGCGCCAAATTCTACGGCGTCAAGTCAACCGGCAGCGGCCGCCGCCAGTCGTTTCGATATCCTCCCATGCCGAGAATGCGCAACACATATATGCTCAACGGTCCCCATACCAAAGAGGAAATTATCCGAAGTGTCAAAAAGGGTCTATATGCCGAGGATTTCTCCAATGGCGAAGTCCATATTGGCCCGGGCGATTTTACCTTCTATGTTAAATCCGGAAACCTGATTGAAAACGGCCGTCTGACGCGCCCGGTGAAGGATATTAATATAATCGGTAACGGTCCGAATGTCCTTTCTAAAATTGTCATGGTCGGCAATGATCTCAAGCTGGCCGAAGGAGGTTGGACCTGCGGTAAAAACGGCCAGAGCATACCGGTTTCACAGGGCTTGCCGACCGTTAAGGTGTCTTCGATCACGGTAGGCGGAGTCAATTCATAAGACCGGCCGCCATGCAAGTTTGTAGCATATATGTAATATTTGAAAATAGGGTAATACAATGAGCAATAAAAACGCACTGGATCTGGCCGGGTGGGTGGTAACCTATGCCAGGAAAAACGGCGCCGATGATGTGTCGGTTAATACTTCAAAGCAGAGATCGGTTGACATTCAATTCCGGGATGGGAAGCTTGACCAGCTAAATGAATCAACCCAGTATTCTTTGAGCCTGTCAATCTACGCCGGGGGGCGGTACTCATCTCATTCTACCAATGATCTTCGAAAAGAGACCCTCGGAATATTCATAGATGAAGCGATTGCCGTGACCAAATACCTGAGCGAGGACCGGTACCGGAAACTTCCCGACCCTGAGCATTATGAGGGACAGAAGAATATTAATCTGAATATTCTGGATCATTCTTATGAATCGATCAGCTCTGACCAGCGTGTCAAGATGGCGCGTGATATTGAAAGATATACATCGGGGTTGAGCGACAAAATAATATCCTGCACATCTTATGCCGGAGACAGCTATGCAGAATCGGTCAAGGTGCAAAGCAACGGTTTCGAGGGTCAGCGGAAGAGCACAACATTCTATTCCGGGGTGGATGTTACCGTCGATGACGGCGACGGCGGTCGGCCCAGCGACTGGGATTTTGCCAGTGTACGCTTCTATCGTGATCTTCCCGATATCAAGAAATTTGGTGAAACTGCCATTAACCGGGCCAGTGCCAAAATCGGCCAGGCCAAGATGAAATCGGGCGTTTATGATATGGTGGTTGAAAACCGCGCCGCCAGCAGGTTAGTATCGCCGCTGTACGGCCCCATGCAGGCCCGCTCAATACAACAGAAAGAATCATTTCTGGACGGCAAACTCGGAGATAATATCGCTTCGGATAAATTGACACTGATTGATGAGCCCTTTATTATCTCCGGCTTGGGTTCACGGCTGTATGACGGCGAAGGGATGGCCACCAAAAAGCGGGTTATGATTGATAAGGGCGTGCTGAAATCATATTGTGTTGGCTGTTACTACGGCCGGAAACTCGGCTGGGAACCGACTATCGGCTCAATAACCAATTTAATCATCGAACCCGGTGATAAATCACTTGATCGGCTGATAAAATCGGTCAAGAAAGGTATTTTTGTGACCAGTTTCATAGGCGGCAATTCCAACTCGACAACTGGTGATTACTCCACCGGCATAATCGGCGCTTATATTGAGGACGGCGAAATCGTCGAACCGGTAAACGAGATGAATGTTTCCGGCAATCTGCTTGAATTCTGGAATCAATTGGCTGAAGTCGGTAACGATCCATATGTGTATTCATCCTGGCGCCGACCCAGTATGTATTTCAAGGATGTCCAGTTCAGCGGTATTTGATTGACGTACATGACTGACTGATTATATTAAATGGGAATACTGCCCTTTGCTTCATGCCGAAATTTGCAATCGCACTGAACAAAAAACAGGTCTGACCGTAAAGATATATAACCGGTATTAATAAATGGGAATTATCAAATCTACCTGCCTATCATGGAGGAAGTTATGAAACGTCGATTAATGCTAATGTGTCTGGTTGGCCTTCTTGTCACGGCGGTCATATCGGTTGCTTCTGAAAAAACATACACCCAGGCGAGAGTCTATATTGACTCTATCGAACAAAGGCAACAACTTCTAAAATTACCCCTGGATATAATCTGGTATGGCAAGGATGATATTGAGATTGTGACAGATGCAGAACAACTGCAGAAATTGCAGCAGCTTGGCTTGCGTACCGAAATAATCCACGAAGACATGACTGCTTTTTACCAATCCCGTCTGCCCGATAAGGATATGGGCGGATACAAAACTCTCAGTGAGATTGAAGTGGAATTGTGGTTTATAAATTACCTCCACCCCGCTATCGCCAGCACCACCATGGTAATCGGACAGACAATCGAGGGCCGCGACATTTGGGCGGTTAAAATATCCGACAACTGGGAAGATGACGAGGATGAACCGGAAATCCTGTTTACCTCCGCCATCCATGCCCGCGAGGTGATTACTCCGGATGTCCTGCTCCATTATATGAACCACTTGGTTAATAATTACGGGACAGATCCGGAAGTAACCGACCTGGTTGATAATCGTGAAATCTGGTTCGTTCCGGTAGTGAATCCGGACGGCTATTATCATAACGAATTTACTAATCCGGGAGGCGGCGGAATGTGGCGAAAGAACCGGCGCGACAACGGCAATGGTACTTTCGGCGTTGATCTGAACCGGAATTTCGGGTATATGTGGGGCTATGATGATATCGGCTCATCATCCAATCCTGCTGATGAAACCTATCGCGGCACCGGGCCGTTTTCAGAACCGGAATCGCAGGTCATGCGCGATTTCACCCTGGCCCACGACTTTCAAATCGTCATTTATTATCATTCATATTCGAACCTGATACTCTGGGCGTGGGGTTATGAAACCGGTTTGTATACTCCCGACCAACCTATATTCCAGGCCGCCGGAGATTCGATGAGTCACTTTAACAACTACAATCCTCAGGTTGGCTGGCTACTCTATCCTACCAATGGCGATACCGACGACTGGTATTATGGGGAACAAACCGCAAAGGATAAAATATTTTCATTCACCTTTGAGGTTGGCGGTTACGAAGATGGTTTCTGGCCGCCAACTACCCGTATTCCTCAGCTTATTGAGGAAAATATCCAGCCTAATCTCCTGTTAACCAAGCTGGCCGATAACATACATGATATTCTGATGCCCAATAAACCGTCTATTTCAACACCGGATACAATTATCGGTGACCAACCATACAATATTGAGTGGACATTGGAAGATACCCTGAACCCGGCCATAAATTATGAACTGCTTGAGATGACCGGCAAAGCGGTAATAACCGAACCAGCCAATACATTTGACCGCTGGGACAATAATGGCTTCGTTATTCACTCATATGGGTCGCCGAACCGTAATTGTTTTTACTCGGGCAATCCCGAAACGCGGGAAAGATATGTTCAGTCGATCATACCTTATACGGTCCAGGTCGGTGATACCCTGAGATTTAAAACATACTACGAGATTCAGCCGCAATGGGACTATGCCTATGTCGAGATATCGACCGACGGTGAATACTATACGCCGATAGAAGGCAATATCACCACTAATGATAATAACTATGGTCATAATCGGGGCAATGGCATCACTGGTGATTCCGAGGGATGGGTAGATGCCCTGTTTGACCTTTCGGATTTTGTCGCTGAAGATATTTATATACGTTTCTCATACCGAGATTACAATACCCTGTATTCGTGGTGGGGTTTTCAGGTTGATGATATTTACCCCTCTCCCGGATTTGATACTATTACAGTACTATCCTCAAGTATAGTTGATACATTCTATACCGTTTCTCACGCCGATCCGAATCTGTACTATTACCGGGTCCGGGGTCAGGATGATGACAGCCAGTGGGGCGAATACTCGGAAACCGATTCGGCCTTTGTCCTGAGCGCCAACTGCTGTCTGGCCCACGGTACACCCGGCGATGCCACCGGCGACGGAAGTGTAAATTTATCTGATATTCTTGATGCCATCTCCTATGTTTACGTCGATCCCCTTGGTGAACCGGCCGCATATCAGAATTGCAATGCCCTATATGATGTCGATGGCAGCGGGGCAACCCATGAACTGCCGGAGGTTAATCTAACCGATATTCTGGCAATGATTTCCCATGTCTATGTGGCCCCGATAGGGCAGCCGGTTTTATGCTGTCCGCCTCAATGTCAGATTCCCTGACTTTAATAATTTCCAAACGGGTTAAAAATGGGGCGGTACCAAACCGCCCCATCTCTGTCACAATTTATTAAATTCTTGACAGAGAATGAATTATCCTTTATTATTAATTAATAACGCTCTTACGGCGATAATCCGTATATCTGGTTATATACTTCAAACCCTAACCCGGGAGCGGGATATGAGAAGTTCAAAATTAATTTTGTGGGCCATAACGGCAACCGTTTATATTCTGCTTATATCATCTGTACGTGCCGAAATTGCCACAGAAACCGAAGCTCGACAGGTATGTAATAACTGGCTGATATTTGAGGTTTATCATTATGATGACTGGAGTAACGCACCAAATCCTGAAGTCCGGGAGGTAATATCAATAATTGCAAATGATACCCTTCTGGGATGGTGTTTTAATATCGAGCCGGAAGGATATATAATCGTTCCGGCGTTGAAGGATCTGCCACCAGTTAAGGCATCGTCAGATATCGGTAGTCTTGATGATTTTTCCGGCAAATATGGAGTTGCCGCCATGATGCGGGATGTCCTGCTTCATCGTGTCCGCCTATTTGCTCTCAGATATGGAGATATTGATTATACTTCTTATGACAAGGATGAACCTCTGTTCGGATCTGAACACAGGTTGCAGTGGGATTATTTCCTTCAGGATGAAGAGACCTTTAAATCACGAATTATCCGGGACAAGGCTGACCCACAGCAAATTGGCCCGCTATTGACCACCTACTGGGGTCAGAGTGAACCTTATAATAATTACTGTCCCTGGGGTGTGGACGGCAGAACTTATGTTGGATGCGGGGCAACCGCCATATCTCAAATACTTGCTTTTCACCGCTGGCCTTTGGAGGGTGAAGGCAGCTATTCATATTACTGGTGGGGTGATCATTCCTGTGAAGGAATTCCGCCTTCGGAGGGAAGAACATTATCCGCCGATTTTTATGATCCCTATGATTGGGATAATATTCCAGACGGCTGTGGCGGAGCCGGAACCGGATGCACTCCGGAAGAGGAAGCGGCGCTGGCCGAATTCTGTTATGAATGTGGCGTCGCTCATGATATGAGCTACGGTTCCTGCGGCTCGGGAGCAGGAACGGAAGAACCGATAACATTTCTCCCCGCACATTTCCGTTATATGGATCAGATAGAATCGCGTTATCACGGCAACTTTACTCTCGAGGAGTGGTCAGATACGATTCGTATTGAAGTTCAAGAGAACCGTCCCATCTTTTATAATATACCCGGTCATTTTATAATTGGCGACGGCTGGAGAATGAGCGGTGAATTTCACCAGGTGCATATGAATTACGGCTGGGATGGAAGTCACAATCTCTGGTATAATATTGATGAGTTGTACTGTCCCTGGGAATGGTGCGGTAATCCCAACGATGAGGGAATGCTGATTCATATCGAACCGGATAAACGGGTCTATTTCACCGCCGACACGACACTTGGCAATGTCCCCCTTACGGTGCAATTTACGGGAATGGGAACCCTTTCTCCTGATAGCTATACATGGCATTTTGATGACGGCGATACCGACTATGTGCAATCACCGATCCATACTTACACACAGGCCGGATTGTATGATGTATCGCTCCGGGTTACCACTGCTTCCGATTCCGCCATATACGCCACCACCCGATATATTATTGCACTGGCAGATTCTCTGGTAGGTAATAAAGAGGAAGTGGAGCCCAATACCGACGTGGAGATTATCGTTCATAGCGCCAACTCCGTCCCGCTCAACTATATCAAACTCCCGATAGAGTATGGCGGAGCGCCTTACCTGACATTGGATTCATTTACGACCAATGGATGCCGAATTGATTATTTCGATGAAAAAAGTCCTATCCATATTGATACATATTTTCGCCGGATAACCTTTACGTTCTATAATACCGACACCCTGACACCCGATCTGACTCCCGGAGCCGGTCCACTGGTAAAACTGTACTTCAGCGTCCCGGCTGGCGCCTCTCCGGCTGATTCGGTACCGATTCTTTTTGATGGGTACATGACACATGCTCCGATATTCAATGGACCGATATTAGAGTACACACCCATTCTTGACCATGGCCTTATATATCTGCCGTATGTTTGCGTCGATACCGACGGCGACTGGTATGGTGATCCCGGACATCCGGAAAACGACTGTCCCGATGACAACTGCCCTGATGACTATAATCCGGAGCAGACGGATACCGACGGCGACGGCCAGGGTGATGTCTGCGATACCGATGATGACGGTGATGGCGAACCGGATATATCGGATAACTGCCCCCTGATTTCCAATTCCGGACAGGAGGACGGCGACGGCGACGGGATCGGAGACGTTTGTGATAATTGTCCCGATGAATACAACGACGAGCAGACCGATACCGATTCCGACACGGTCGGCGATGCCTGTGACAACTGCCCGGAGGACGCCAACACCAGCCAGTATGACGGCGACAGCGATGGGATCGGACATGTCTGCGACAATTGCCCCCTAATACCCAATACCGATCAGGCTGACGCTGACGGCGACGGCAAGGGCGATATCTGCGATAACTGCCCTGATATATATAACAGCAGTCAGGACGACAATGATAATGATGATGTCGGCAATGTCTGTGATAATTGTATCAACACTCCCAATTCAGACCAGGCCGACAATGATTCCGACGACGTCGGTGATTTATGCGACAACTGTGTTTATACATATAATCCCGACCAGGCCGACAGCAATGGCGACAACATCGGCGATGCCTGCACCGGCTGCTGTCTTGAGTGGGGCATTCCCGGCGATGCCAATAAATCCGGGGCGGTAAACCTGACCGACATATTGAATACCATATCATATGTATATGTTGATCCGGTCGGAGAGCCGCCGGCAGCGGACGGCTGCGATGCGCTTTATGATGCCGATGGAAACGGTTTATCTTCGG
>DAOWOO010000300.1 GCA_030642025.1 Candidatus Zixiibacteriota bacterium
CCGATGGCGGCGCGAGTGGTGCAGAAATTTATTTCGGATGAAACCGATGGCCGGGTGAATCCCTTGATGCCGGCGATGGGTCCAAATGTGGCCGGGGTTATCGGCTCGGCGGTGGCCGCCGGAGTTTTTCTGGCGCTGTTATCATAGAAACTCGAGATTTTCTACAATAAACAAGCCGGAGCGGGTTGCCTGCCCCGGCTTGCTTTATATTAACAGAAGGTGAAGTGGTTACATCTCGTTGATATAAATATTGCCTCCTGAGGTTCGGAGATACAGTTCCGGGCCGCCGCCGTTAATTTTTCCACGTAAAGATGTTTTCTTGATTTTTCCTCTGACAGTGACATCAAGATCGGTATAAACCGTCCCGGCGCTGGTTTTGGCATCGAGATTGACTCTGATATTATCGACCAGGTAGACTTTCACCGATCCTCCCGATGTTGTCAGGCGGCAATCGGATTTCGGCTGTTCGCTGATTTTTGCTTTGATCGAGCCGCCGGAGGTCGAAGCATCAATAACGCCCTTGACTTCATTAACTTTTATACTCCCGCCGGACGTCTTGGCGATAACCTCCCCGTCAACCTCGCCGATTTTGATGTTTCCGCCGGACGTTTTGACATCACATAACCCCTTGCAGCTTTCAAGGGTAATGCTTCCGCCCGATGTTTTCCCGAAAACCGGCCCCTCAATATGTTCGAAGGTCAGGCTTCCGCCGGAAGTGGTGACATCGACTTCGCCTTTGAGGTCCTGCACAGATATGTTTCCCCCGGCTGTTTTAAGGTCAAGGTTATATTCGGTGGGCACATGGATTATAAACTCCACCCGGAGCCGGCTTCGGCGGTTTCGCCAGAATTCAAATGATTGTTTTCTTAGGAGATCTCCGATTATCTCAACATCGGTTCCGTCATGGTCGAATTCCAGCCGGAAATTATTCATGATATCCTCGGCCTTGCTTTCGCTCCGGGTATCGACGATAAGGACGACTTCAACCTCTACCGTGTTCCGGTCGTGGGTGGCAATCTCAATTGAACCGAGATCAGTCTCGATTGTCAGCCGTCCGCCGGGTTTAACATCGAACGATTTCTCGCTTGAACTTTCAATTTTGGCTGTTGCTCCGGATGAAAGTACAAGGATGAGTATCAGCAACAGGTATCCTGATGATAGAAACGTTTTTTTCAGGTTGGACATCCTATCCTCCCATAATGATTAGTTGCTCTTTCTTCTCTATACGGAAAAATTGCAGTCGGGGTTCGATGTAATGATATTTTTACTCTTTTCTTGAAATAAAAAGGCCCGTCTTTTTCAGGCGGGCCCCGGATGACAGGCTGACATCTGTCAGCCGTGTATTACCATTGCGAACACTGGGTCAGCCACTCTGAGCATGAGCAGGGTGTCGGACCTTCTGTTCCATATATATAATTAATGAGATTCAGGATGTCGGTAAGGTTTACCGCACAGTCGCAGTTGACATCGGCCGAGCGGACCGGGTGCGGTATCGGGTCGGGTCCATCACCATATACACTGCCGATAATATGGAGAATATCGGCCAGGTTTGTTCCCGGGGTGCCGTCACAATCACCGAGTTCATCGCCGCAACTTGATGCAAACAGATCGACCGGTTCCGCCGATGTTGCCCCGGCCGCATCAGCCGTGGCCGAAAGGAACAGGGGAGCATCGCCGTCATAGGTAATGGTTACGATATTACTGAGGGCCGATGGAATCCGGACGCCCGGGCCGCTCATATTATCCAGGAGTATTTTGAGAGTGTCATCCGAATACCAGAATGACAAGTTAATATCCGGGATTGCCACGGTCGTATTTACCGTATAGTTGCCGAGGTTGGGGGCGTAGTATTTAAGCATCATGCTTCCGACCGGGTTTTCAAATCCGGTGGTCAGTGTGATGAGACCGTCTGTTTCGACCGAGGCGATTTCGCCGGCAAAGGTCGAACCAACCGGGTCACCCGGGTAAATCTCTCCAAGTATCACCAGTATTACATATTCAAAGTCGCCGACCGCAACAGGGATTCCGTCCTGGTCGCAATCGGAATTCAGTATTTGTAATTGGGGGTTTTGAGTAAAAACGGAAACTCCGCTTCCCAGGGCATGTGAAAGAAGGACTGCATCGGCGATTTCATATTCGATTCCGTTGTCATTGATATCACCCAACTCAATAATCATTTCATCGGTTGCAAATGATACCGCCTCGCCGCCATAACCATTAGCCAGAGCGGTATTGAGTTCCGGAGCCGCCTTGTTCGATTCAAACAGAAGTTCCATAATCGGCAGGAAATCGGCCGGTATCGACCCGCCGCCGAAGAGGGTGCTTCTTAAAAATACCGACAATTGCCCCAGGAGTTCACTATAGACTACTTCCAGTTCCATATCCTCAGCCGCCGGCATTACGTGAACATCATAAGAGGTCAGATCCTGCGCCGTAAACTCCAATGTCAGCATGCCAATTTCATCATCAAACCAGCCGTAGACAATAAGCGATGAATCGGTCAATTCCGTAAATGTCAGGGCTTTCACCGTATCAATCGGGGGATAATCCGGGTCAGCCTCACCTCCGATAATTCTCAGCATGAAAAGATAATCAGCATAGGTCAGAGGAATACCGTCCATATTGATGTCTGTCGTAGCTATCTGGGCTTCTATGTTTATGGTGAAAGCGGTTAACCCGATATTAAAGAAAGCCTCGTAAATCAGCGCATCGGCTATTTCATAAGGCACACCGTTGAGATTCAGATCGCCCCGATCCTGGGCGTTGATCGCTGGTGATACAAATAAAAGAATGATTACTGCCGCGCAAATAATGCCGGCAATCCTGTTTCGCGGGGCGATGAAGGTCATTTTGCCCTCCTTGCGGGTTAGGGATGGTTGTACCTGTCTGGTCTCCTCAGTCGCAGTGCGGTTAACCAGAGCCCTTACGGTCGGCAAGTAATCAGACCTTATGGTGAACTAACGCCATAAAACAACCAAGGTACCGTATGATAACCATTTTCCGGCCCGTGTCAAGCCTTAAGATGGTGTCCCGCCCGGGATAAGACAGGTTGGGCCGGTTTCTTATGGCAAGCCGCGGGGTAGCCGGGGGAATACCATGTTACAAAAAAGCTACAATCTAACAGGCACGTTTTTTGATAAAAAGCGTGGTATTCCGGTTTAAGCCATAGTATCTCTATTAGTTACAAGGAAATGGGTTCGTTTGCTTATTTTTAA
>DAOWOO010000342.1 GCA_030642025.1 Candidatus Zixiibacteriota bacterium
GACAGGGAAATTCGTAGATCAGGATCGGCGGTGTCAATTAGCATCATTCCCCCCATAATCATGGAGATCACTCCGCCGATTGTAAGTAAACCATGGC
The DNA here is from genome assembly GCA_030642025.1 of Candidatus Zixiibacteriota bacterium. Taxonomy (GTDB): domain Bacteria; phylum Zixibacteria; class MSB-5A5; order GN15; family PGXB01; genus DAOWOO01. The sequence goes on from DAOWOO010000342.1 coordinate 98, forward strand.
TGACCACTTTGACCTCCAGAATAAAGAGTATTATCGAAAATATAATCAATAAAAGCCCGGCGTAGTTGATCGGCAGGGTGCGAAAACCATAGAAGGCCAGAATAATACAAATCCCCCCGACCACACCCGGCAATATAGCGCCAGGGTTGTACAATTCAAGTACCAAGCCCAGCCCGCCCAGTGAGAATAAAATAAAGACGACATTCGGCGATGTTATAATTTCCAGAAATGATTGAATAAGCGTTTTTTTAAGTTCCGTTTTTACCGGGTTGGACGTGTGCACTTTCTTCTGGCCGAGCACGGTGGTGACTTCCATACCGTCGATCTGTTCCAGCAGATCATCAATGCCCTCGGCGACCAGGTTAATAACATTATGTTCGAGCGCCTCAGTATTGGTCAGAGAAATTGACTCCCGTGCCATTTTTTCGGCATATTCGGCGTTACGCCCAGTCCGCTCGGCCATTGCCTTGAGCGATGCCACGGCATCATTCATAATCTTTTCATTCATTACCGAATCGATTGGCCCACCTGTCCCCGACACAACATGAGCCGCACCGATGTTGGTTCCCGGCGCCATTGCCGCAATATGTGCCGCATAGGTGACATAAACCCCCGCCGAAGCGGCCCGCGCCCCGGATGGATAGACATAAACCACAACTGGCACACGGGAATTCATCAGGGCTTTGGTAATTGGCCATAAAGCATCGTTAAACCCGCCCGGGGTATCCATAAGGATTAACAGCAAGTCAGCCGACTCAAACTCGGCCTGCTTCACCGCTTCAATAACCCGGTCGGCGGTAACTGTCCCGATTGCCCCGTCAATTGTAAGCATCAAGATACGGCTGGACCGCTTTGAAACAGTTGTATCCGTCGAACGGTCGATTTCAGACGAGTCGATTGGCTCCACATCGACATCACTATTTCCCGCATACAGAAAAGCGGACGCAAGTGACAATAATACCAGATAGACAAAAAACGATTTTCCAACCATATTTCCACCTTCCTCTATATGGAAGTTTGACATTACCGATTCCAAAGTCAACCATAAAGTTGACCGCTATACTTTCAATATATCCAGTATACTCAGAAATACGACTAAATATTCAGTTTGGAGGCATGATGTATATAAACCGGGCGGCCGTCAATAATCGTAGCGATTATCTCGATACCATTAATTCTCGAGCGAGCGGTTTTATAAATATTATCCGAAAGAATAACAAAATCTGCTTTGTATCCAGGCAATAGCCGCCCGCGTTCATATTCCTGCCCTACAGCATACGCCGGTCCTGCCGTAAAGCCGTAAACAGCTTCCCCGACTGTCAATCTTTCATCAGGATAGAAAGGTTTTCTCATGCCGGTAGCTTTACGATTGACCGCCGCGTCGATACCGGCGATCGGGTTCAGAGGTTCAATCGGGGCATCAGAGCCGAAAACCAGCGGAATGCCCTTTTTGAGCAGGGTCCCAAACAGGTAGCAGTTGCGTCCCCTGTGTCCCCAGTATTTTTCGACTAACGGCACATCCGATGGGCAGTGCGACGGCTGCATAGACGCCGTTATTTCCAGACGCTTAAGGCGGGCGATGTCACCGCGCCTGAGAAGCTGGACATGTTCTATCCGGTGACGGGCATTTTCAGCAAGCCGAGGAGCCTTTTCAAAGCAATCGAGGACATTTGAAATGGCCTTATCGCCTATGGCATGAACGACCATCGGCAATCCCAGCCGTGCGGCCCGTTTTATCTGTTTTTGAAACTCATCTTTTGGCGTTACCTCAACACCGTAATTGTTCTTTGACCCGATGTACTTATTAAAACATAACGCGCTCTGACTGCCCAATGCGCCGTCCGCAAACATCTTGAAACCGTTGATCCTGAAATATTCTCCGCCGTAGTATTCACGAAGGCTCGCTATACTCAGTTTTGAGATCAGGGTTGGCGGCGGATAGTAATTGACCCGTATCCCCAGCCTTCCGTTCCCGGCCAGTTCTTCAAAAAACGGCAGAGCTTCGGGGCCATCGAAAGAATGCACACCGGTAACCCCCTGACGGTACGCTTCCTGAAGCAGTTGATTGTACTGTCTCTTCATGCGCGCCGTCTTGAGGGGTGTGATCAATCTAAAGACAGGGAAATATGCCGGGATTTCCTTGAGAATACCGGACGGCTCACCGTTTTCAAGCCGCACTATTCTTCCGCCGGGAGGGTCGGGAGTGCGTGACGTTATTTCTGCCAGAGCCAATGCCTTAGTATTAACCCACATATTGTGCTGATCCTTGGAAAAGATCGCCGATGGGCGGCCGCCGCTCACTTTATCCAGCATAAATTTATCCGGCTGAACGTACTCTTTCCAGCGGTCGGGCGAATACCCATCGCCGACCACCCATTCGTCCTTTCCCAGCCTAGCCGAGTGCGCCCTGATCTTGGACAGAACTTCTTCAACAGATGACAGATTATCCAACCTGACATTACCCATCATCACCGCCATAAAGGCAAAGTGCGTATGAGCATCGGCAAACCCGGGCACAACCGTTGCACCGTGCAGGTCGATTTTCCCAAACGACAGGAAATCGGGGTCGCACTCAAGGTTTCTCCCCACCGCTATTATTGTGCCCCCGCTCACGGCCATTGAATCAGCCGTCAGGCCTCCGCCGGATTGTGTATAAAAAACACCATTGCAATACATTCTACTCTTTTTCAAAGTGGTCTCCCCTGACTCGCACGTCGCCGTCACGCCGCGTAATC
>DAOWOO010000435.1 GCA_030642025.1 Candidatus Zixiibacteriota bacterium
GGCGGAGGAAAAAGGCGATATTGAAATCTCAAGGCGCCTTGAAACCGAAATTATCGATCTGATTAAAAGGCGTGAATAGGATGATATGCTAAAAAGACTGTACATTGAAAACTTTGCGCTGGTGGAGAAATTGGAGATCGGTTTTAAGCCCGGAATGAATGTTCTGACCGGCGAAACCGGCGCCGGGAAATCGGTAATAGTTGGGGCCATCTCGCAGGCGCTGGGCGAAAAAGCCGATCGAGACGATATCCGCTCCGGTACAAAGCTGGCCGTGATCGAAGCCGACTTTGATATTGGCGGCAAATCCAAAGTTCAATCAGCATTGAACCATTGTGATATAAATGCGGACGGTAAAAGTATCACATTGCGCCGGGAAATATTCCCGGCGCGATCATCGAAATGCTTTATCAACAGTCAGTTGGTAACGCTGACTCAATTAAGGACTGTGACCGTGCATCTGGCCGAGTTGTTCGGACAGCATTCCCACCAGCAACTGCTCGATGAGAAAAATCATCAGGCTTTTTTGGATCAATTCGCGGGCATCGGAGGCAAAGTTGAAAAACTGCGGGAGCTATACGAACGGTGGATGAAAACTCGGAAAAACCTGGAGCGGTTGATTGATCAAAAGGATCAAAAACTTCGGGAGCGGGAATTGATGGTCTTCCAGAAGGAGGAAATCGAAAGGGCCTCTATCAGTGTCGGCGAAGAGGAAAACCTAATTGGCGAAAAAAGAATACTTGATTCATCGCGACTTCTCGGAGAAAAAGGCACCCTTATCCTCGACATACTCGAAGGTACCGATAATTCGGTGATAAACGCCCTTGGCGCCTGCCAGAAAGAATTGTCCCGTATGGCGGAATTGGACAAAACGCTGGAAAAACAACAGGAGCTTCTTAGTGGGGTCGTTGTCGGTTTGGAGGAATTTCGCTCCGAAATCGAGGCATACCGCTCGTCAATACCCGATGATCCCGACCGCCTGGAAGAGATCAATCAACGGCTTGATGAAATTTACCGGTTGAAGAAGAAATACGGCGGTTCCGAGGAGGCCATCCTGACCACTCTCGAAAAAATCAATAGCCTGCTTGAAGCAACCTATGACATTAAACGACGTATTAATCTTCTTAAGATGGATGAGCAGGAGTTGTCAGACAAATATTCTACTCTGGCCCTGGAAATAGGTAAAAAGCGGCATTCGGCTGCAAAACGGCTGTCGGGTTGCATCCGAAAGGAACTGGCATATCTGAGTATGAAATCGGCGCTCTTTCAATATGACTTTATTTATGAGGATGATCCCGGCGGCATTAAGCTGGGTGACAGGTTTGTCCGCCCCGGCCCCGATGGGCTGGAAACCGGCCGGTTTCTTATTTCTGCCAATCCGGGAGAGCCGCCCAAGCCATTGGCCAAAATTGCCTCCGGCGGAGAAATCTCAAGAATCATGCTGGCGCTTAAGGCGGTCAATACCAACAGCGCAAAACCGGCCAGGACGCTCCTGGTATTCGATGAAATCGATTCCGGAATCGGGGGGGCAACTGCCGGGGCGGTAGCCGACCGGCTGGCCGGTCTCTCGAATGATTTTCAACTTCTGGTAATCACTCATCTGCACCAGATAGCCTTGAGAGGCGACTGCCATTATGCCGTTGAAAAAGCCAGGATACCAAAGAAAGGCCGGAATGTTATCACAATCAAACGCCTGTCCGAATCGGAAAAGACAAAAGAGATCGAGCGGATGCTTGCTCTGCCGGAGAATATCATTTCTTGACGGCCTCGACAATAAATCTTATCTTGTTGTTGAACAATGAGATAAATATCAGATATTTTTGAATATATGTTCCTTTTTTCAGTATATAAATCAGAAGGCAGTAAAATAAAAAGCCTGACCGACAATGAGCTGATAGCGGCTATTGTGTCGGGTGATAGAATTGCCATGA
>DAOWOO010000442.1 GCA_030642025.1 Candidatus Zixiibacteriota bacterium
GGTCGCCGTCGGATTTGACAAGACTTTTCAAATCAATAGCGGCCTCCAGCCCAATCCACATGGCGCCGGATTCATCTAATTCTATGGAATTGACAAAATCGCTGGGCAGAAAACCATAGTCGGCTCTGAAATGGCTAATATCGACCTCGGCGAATATGCGCCCCGGCAAAAACAGCAAAAAGCCCAATACTGCAATGGTAATCAAAATTACCCCGGCTGAGAAATTTCTGATAAAATAAGGCATATGATTATTCCAATATAGTCTAAAATCTTTATAAATACAACGATTTAGGGCCGTCTTATGTTCATTCGGTATGGTATTAAGAGGGGAAAGGACTCTGCATATATGAATCACCCGAATTGCATACTTGCCAAAATACCTGGTTTGTGTTATACTTAAGTCGTTGAATATCAACCTGCTAAATTAACCGCCCGGGAGGTTATTCCGGCATGATTCTCGCTTCAAATACTCCATGGAAGAAAACGGTTCGATTATGAGACGATATTTTGGTAAAGCTTTATTTTCCTTAATTCTGACAATCCTTCCCTCTATTGTTTTAGCGGGTTCAATCTCACCCATTCTTCAGGAGAAAATTGCCGGACTGGATAAAAGCGAAAAAGTGCCGGTAGTCATCACTTTAAGAAACACCATTCAAGATAAGACACTTAAAAGCGAACTGGCTGAAAACTACGCCACCCGCGCCAAGCGGCATCAAATAGGCGTTATCCGGCTTAAAAACAATGCCGAAACAATTCAGGCTGATCTTCTGGATCATCTTGATGATCTCAGTCAGGCGGGTCTGGCTGATAATATCAAAAGCCGCTGGATTATAAATGTTATTACCGCTGATCTGACCGTATCGGAATTGGAAAAACTGGCGGCGCACCGTGATGTTGAAACCATTTTTGAAATTCCCAAAGTCTATACCATTACTCCGATTGAAAGCAATTATACATTACCCGACATGTCAAAATCCTACCATCGCGTTGAATACAATGTTAATATGATCGGGGCTGACAGCGCCTGGAAATTGGGATACACCGGAGATGGACGGATTGTCTGTTCTTTTGATGCGGGCATCAAGGGTGACCATCCGGCGCTTTTTAACAACTGGAAAGGACACGACGGTGACTCGGCCGCCGCCTGGTTCGACCCGGTCGGCAATGAACCGTTCCCGCATACATTCCCCGGCAATGTCACCCGGTATTTCCACGGTACACATGTTATGGGCACCATAGTCGGGCACGACGACAGCCTTGGTAATGGTGACACAATCGGGGTGGCGCTTGATGCCAAATGGATATCGGCGGCGGTGATCGATATACCAGGGGCATCGATTATCGACGCTTTCGAATGGGCGGCCGACCCCGACGGCGACCCGAATACGATCAGTGATGTTCCCGATGTTATCAACCATAGCTGGGGCGATACCCTGATCGGCTGTAATGAGTACTTCTGGAACATGATCGACAATACCGAGGCACTCGGGATTGTCAATGTCTTTGCCGCCGGTAACCGCAGTAATCCTTCGTCTATCGACAACCCGGCCAACCGGGCCCTGAGCAATACCGATTGTTTCGCCGTGGGAGCGCTGGATACTATATGGACCACCGGCGACACGGTTATCGCCTCGTTTTCATCGCTGGGTCCTTCTGACTGTAACGGTGGGGCCATAAAGCCGAATATTGTTGCTCCGGGCGTATATATTCGTTCAGCTTATCCATCAACTTATTACTCGTGGAAACAAGGAACCTCAATGGCCGCCCCTCATGTGGCCGGAGCGGTGGCA
>DAOWOO010000153.1 GCA_030642025.1 Candidatus Zixiibacteriota bacterium
CATCTGACCACCAGTCATGCCGTAAACGGTGTTATTGACAAATATCGTTGTGAATTTCTCGCCCCGGTTAGCGGCATGGACGATCTCACCCATACCGATTGAGGCCAGATCGCCGTCACCCTGGTAGGTGAACACAATCATATCGGGTCGGCACCGTTTGAACCCGGTGGCCAGCGCCGGGGCGCGGCCATGGGCGGCCTCCATAAAATCGACATTGAAATAATTATAAATCAAAACCGAGCATCCAACCGGCGCCACACCGACAGTTCTTCCGCGGACACCGAGTTCATCGAGTGACTCGGCCACAATGCGGTGGATAATGCCGTGCGTGCATCCGGGACAGTAATGAGTGATGTTATCACTCAGGGTCTGCGGTCTCTTGAATATTGTATTGGCTGTACTTACCGTACTTTCCATAATTACCTCGCCTGTTTCACCCGAGAAGTTCTTTTATTTTATCTTTGACTTCAATGGGTGTCGGGACAATTCCCCCGGTATGGCCGAAAAATTCGACCGGCTTTTTCCCCATCACGCAACGCCTGATATCCTCGACCATCTGACCGGTTGACATTTCAATCGTCAGCACTTTTTCGATATTACCTTTTACCGCTTCCGCATAAACCTCTTTTTCAGGGAACGGATACAGTGATATGGGACGCATCAGGCCGACACTGATTCCCTCGGATTCCAGTTCATCAATCGCCGTCTGGCAAATACGCGCCATCGTGCCATAGGCAATAATCAAAATGCGGTTTTTATCGGTTACTTTATATAGTTCATACCTGACTTCGTTTTCCCGTATCTTCTTGTATTTTTCATCCAGAAGAATACAGTTATCCTCAAGTTCCTGCGGGTCAAGAAAGAGCGACTTGATAATCCGTGCCTTGCGGCCCTCGGTGCCGGTTAAAGCCCAGTCGCTTTTTTCCGGGTCGTTATCCTTACGGTATTTTTCCGGAAATTCAACCGATTCCATCATCTGGCCGATCATGCCATCGCCGATTATCATAACCGGCGTCAGATATTTTTCGGCCAGATCGAATGCCAGTATCATAATATCGACCGCTTCCTGCACCGATGACGGCGCCAGCACTATCAGGCGATAATCACCATGACCGCCCCCCTTGACGGCCTGGAAATAATCGGATTGGGCCGGGAGTATTCCACCCAAACCGGGCCCGCCGCGCATGATATTGACCAGCACCACCGGCAAATGCGCCCCGGCTATATATGAGATTGCCTCCTGCATGAGACTGATTCCGGGGCTTGATGAGGTCGTGAATACTCTTTTGCCGGTCGAAGCGGCGCCGAAAAGCATATTGCCAACCGCCACCTCGGATTCCGCCTGGACAAACGCCCCCCCGACTTCGGGAAGACGCCAGCAGAGGTATTCGGCCACCTCGCTCTGGGGGGTGATCGGGTAGGCAAAATAATTTATGGCTCCGGCGGCAACGGCGGCTTCGCCGATTGCCTCATTACCTTTCATAAGTTTTTTAGCCATTATCCCCCCTCAATACTCAAAAAGTGTGAACTGCGTCCCGTAATTGTGAACCTCAATGGCCACGTCGGGACAGATGATGGCGCAGATACGACAACCGATACATTTGGTCGGCTCATGAACCTGGGCACAATAAAACCCCTTGAGATTAATCTCCTTCGACATCGAGATAATCTGCATGGGACAAGCAAACACGCACAGTTCACACCCTTTGCAATAGCTTTTGTCTATTTTAATACCGGGCATAAGCCGTTCCCTTCATCTGGCTCCTTATCAGCCGGTTACTTTTTTTCTTCCCACGGTTTCAGCATCGATCTGGTCATTGGCAGTATCGGACATTCCAATAGTGATGTGTCCATGCCGGATAATACATCTGATTTTGCGCTTAAAAATACCAGAGGCAATCCGGTCGCTTCGCCAACCTTGCGGGCCAAGTTGTACCCCTCGATAACTACCGCTTCATCGGTTTCATCAATCATATGACTGTTGGCAATCAAGCCTGTGAATTTCAGCCTGGCCGACAATTCAATTCTTTCCATTATCTTTATACAACCATCGGGATTATCAGTCTGCGGCCGACGGCTGTTCAATACCATCAGCATCTCGTAGTCACTGATATCAATCGTATCTGTCAGGGATCCGAATGCTTTTGTTCCCTGAGCATCGCCGCCGATATCAAGAATCAATCGCCCGTCGCGCTGTTCCAAAGCTCCTTTGACTTCGGGCAGGAGAATCGGTAAATCGGCATAAGACTGTCCGCCACGCGGAGCAATCATCTTGATACCGAGAGCTTCCAGTTCATCCACTACCTCACGGCTCCTGAAATATGGGTTAACCAGGTCAAGATCGATTATGGAAACTATGGATTTTTCCGTGGCGGCAAGGTATTTGGCCAGATTGACCGAAATCTCGGTTTTTCCGCTTCCAAAGCCACCGACTATGGCAATGATTCTTTTGGAAGTTGAAGGATATCTTACACTTAGTGCATCTGCCATGATCGGGCAATCCTCTGTCGATGAAACCGCCAACATCTCATATAGATATTACGAAGCCAAGTGGTCAAAGTCAAGTGGATATGTGAAATAAATCACTAATAATCCCTGCAAACCGTTGTCGGTAATACAGGTTTCAGATACTCAATACTGCCTTGATATATGATTTACTTCAAAATGCGTAAACCTATTTCGTTTTGTATGCCTTAAAGTATTAATCGTCAGCAAATATTGGGAGGATGTAATGGCAAAGATGTCCTTGATAAGATAAAAAGCTAATTATAGAAAACATACCCATTGGCATTGTTGGAATAACTGCAAGACTGCGCCTGAGTATTACTCATCATCGCACGGAGCAATGTCAGAAAGCCTCAACCTCTCCAGAAACGAAATCACTTTTGTACCGCAATAGTTTTCTGTACGGGTGTACACCTTGTCCTTAAGAGCGCTTTTGAGTGATATAAATTTGTACCCTTTTTCCTTAAAAAGTGAAAGAATATCATCCAGAAAAAGCGCGTTCAGCCTGTTAGTACGAAACTGAAGGATATGCCTGATCGGACGACCCATTATTTCTTTGGCCAATGTCTCGGCCCGCGCCAGTCTTTCGAGAATATGCGACAGATACTCGTCTCGAAGGTTCAAAAGGACCGTCGAATCATTTGACCGATATATTTTCTCAAGGGCAAGATTATGAACGAAATCCTCAACGACTATAGTAACATGCGCCGTTTTCAATTTTGAATCGGCCAGAAAGGATGTCACTTCTTTTTTTGACCTTTTGTCCGTTCCATAAATCAAATACGGATAACGGAAATACCGCCCTTTCTGATTGAACCCCTCGAGCAAATCCTCGATCGACTCGGCGCCCTTGGCGATATCGGCGATGAAGGCCGCTACCGGCACACCGGTGATGTCCTGCCCGGAAAAAGTCGACGTCCCCAGGGCATGTCCACCCTCAAGCCATTTGACCGGGATATCCCAGTCACTTTCCATGTTCTCGCCGACCACAAACCCGGCGGCGGTGACATTGTGAGTATCCAGCGCGGTCAGAATCAGTCTTGTGATTTGACGGCGGTCGGCTTCGTTATATATCTGCTCCGCCGGAAGATTGTTGAAAGTAATACAGATTTTCTTGTCAGCAACCGGCACTTTCTTTTTCGATTCATCCGGGAACGAACTACCCGCACTTAACAATAATAGCAATCCGGCGAGGAACAGCGCAAATACTGACTTTTTCATATAACCGCAATAAACAAAATACCGCCATTCACGCAACTAAAATCCTGTTATTAAGACTCATTAAACAATCATAAAATCGATGCCAGGACACAATACAACTTCTAAATACTTATACTCTTATTGAATATTTATTATTATATTTTTCTTATGCAAGACACCAACTGGCCAGAAGGAAAAAGAATCCGGACTTACGGGAAATCCGGACCGGTGGTAATCGTCCTTCACGGCGGCCCGGCCGCATCGGGCAACGCCGCACCCATTGCACAGGGACTGGCCGATTCATTTCAGGTGATTGAACCATGGCAGCGCGGAGGCGGCGAGACCCCGCTCACCGTTGCCCGGCATATTGCCGACCTGCACGATCTGATTGTATCCCGATGTGCCAATATACGACCGGCTATCATTGGCGAATCCTGGGGTGCTATGCTGGCTTTAGCCTATGCCGCCCATCATCCCGAAAACGCCGGCCCGCTGGTTTTAATCGGCTGCGGCACATTCGATAAAATCGCTCGCGCCCGCATGAAAGAAACTATCGAGAACAGAATGACCGATGACATGAAACAGCGTCTGAAATCCCTGCCGGATGCGTTTCCCGATCCCGATGAACGACAGCGGGAGATGTATAGTATTATCCGCCCATTGTACTTATATGATCCGATTGATACTGACAATAATAGTGAAACTGAGCCGTTTGATATGAAGGCACATAAAGAAACATGGGGTGATATGCTCATGCTTCAGGAAGAGTCCGTTTATCCGGGGAAATTCACTGCCATTAAATCTCCGGTGATTATGCTTCATGGCGCATTCGATCCCCATCCCGGCAAAATGATTTACGACGGCTTGAAGCCGTTCATCCCCCAGCTTGAGTATCACGAATGGGAAAAATGCGGCCACTCCCCCTGGGAAGAAAAACAAGTCCGTGATGATTTCTTTGAGTTTATGAGGGAGTGGTTGCTAGGGAAGGTGGAGTGACGGGAATCCCACTATCTATCTACCCGGCTATTAGGATTTAAATGCTGAATTGTGACGGGAATTTCCAATATCTTCTTAACTACATCAATATCTTTGTCATAATTTCTGATTATTTTCTTTTGGCTGTTATATTTAAAATCAGAATAAGAA
>DAOWOO010000111.1 GCA_030642025.1 Candidatus Zixiibacteriota bacterium
GGAGGCCGCGATAGCATATTGCTGCACAAGATCGGCCCGGCGGGCCTGTTTCTTTTCCATGTAATCGGTGACCACGAAATCAGGTACCTCGGCCGCCACCTTGGAGGAATAATTCTCGGTGTCAAAGCGGGTAACATTACGTATACCCGAGACACCGGCCTTAAGAGCATTCCAGAATTCCTGATTGCCGGTTCCCAATGGGGATATAATCCCCAAACCGGTTATAACACATCTTTGGTTTTCCATTTTATTCCGTAAGATGACTGCCAATGTAGTTTACGGCGTCGTTGACAGACCCAATCTTTTCGGCTTCCTCATCGGGAATCTCCAAGCCGAACTCCTCTTCCAAAGCCATAACCAGCTCAACCGTATCCAAAGAATCAGCTCCAAGATCATCGACAAAGGTGGCCTCCGGGGTTACCTGCTCGGGATTTACTCCCAGCTGCTCAACAATGATATCTCTGACTCTTGATTCAACTGACATTAAAACCTCCTGTTTATCAACATGTTATTTATTCTCACATCAACATCCCGCCGTCCACCTGAATAACCTGACCGGTTATATAGGCAGCCATATCCGAAGCCAGAAATACAGCCGTATCGGCGATATCGGACGGTTTGCCGGCCCTTTTCAAAGGTATCTGCTCCAAAAAGGCGTTGATCGCCTTCTCAGGCAGATTGGCGGTCATCTCGGTTTCGATATAGCCGGGCGCGATAGCATTAACAGTCACACCTCTTCCCGCCAATTCCTTGGCCGTGCTCTTGGTCAGACCGATCAGCCCGGCCTTGGAAGAGGAATAATTGGCTTGACCGAAATTGCCCATCAGCCCCACAACCGAGGAAATATTTATAATCCTTCCGCTTCTCTGCTTGGCCATAACCCTGACCGCGGCCTGAGAAACCAGAAAGGCCCCCTTCAGATTAACTTTCAATACGAAATCCCAGTCCTCCTCCTTCATGCGCAGAAGCAGGTTGTCACGTGTCACACCGGCGTTATTAACCAGAATATCGAGGCTGCCGAAATGCTCCACTGTTTTGGAGACAAGATCGTTGACCGCGACTGAATCCGTGACATCGCAGGGCAGAGCCAGAACCTCTCCCGCCGCTGTCAGCTTCTGCCGGGCGTCGGTCAATAGCTCCTCACTGATATCCGCGAGCATAAGCCTAGCGCCGTTTTCCAGAAACTTTTTGCCGATCTCGAAACCGATACCACGGCCCGATCCGGTTATTATGGCAACTTTACCCGCAAGCATGGTCAGGCTTTGATAACCTCCATATAATTATGCAGATCCTGAAGTGTATCTATATTTTCGATTTTGACGCCTTTAATGGTTCTCTTGACCAGGCCGCTTAAGACTTTGCCGGGACCGATCTCGATAAAATGTTCCACCCCGTTTTGATACATGAACTCGAGCGATTGACGCCAGAGCACCGGAGAGGTCAGCTAGTCTATCAGCAATTGCTTCAATTTGGCTGGGTCCGTCTCGCCGATTGCCTCAACATTGGTGACGACTTTGACGTTGGCGGGCATAAATGAAATGCCATCCAGCACTTTCCCCAACTCGGCCGGGGCCGGAAGCATAAGCGGGGAATGGAACGCCCCTCCCACTTGGAGGGGAATAGCCTTTCTGGCTCCATATTTCTTGGCCAGTTCAACCGCCTTTTCTATAGCTTTCCTGTCGCCTGAAAGGGCCACCTGACCGGGCGAATTGAAATTGGCCGGCTGCAACACACCTTCTCGGGAGGCTTCTTTAATCAACCCTTCCAGTTTTTCGCCCTCACAGCCGATTACGGCCGCCATCGTGCCATCCGAGGCGTCGCAGGCAGCCTGCATCAGACGGCTTCTTTCCCTGACGGCCAGAATGGCATCCCGGGGATTTAAAACGCCGGCACTGGCCAACGCGGAATACTCACCCAATGAATGGCCGGCGACAAAAGCGGGGCTGCCGATATTCCCGCCCAGTTCCGCCAATATGGCCAGCGAATGCACCAGAATGGCCGGTTGAGTATACATGGTTTCCGTCAGTTTCTCAAGCGGGCCGTTAAATGATACATCCATAAGATCATAGCCCAGTATTTCCGAGGCCTGTTGATAAAGCTCCTTAACCTTTTCCGAGGATTCGTACAAATCCTTAGCCATGCCCACATATTGGGAAGCCTGTCCGGGAAATATGAATGCTGTTTTTGTCATAACCTGCCTGAAATTTTTGAAATTATTTAATACTTTATACGTTTATTGTCAATCCAAAACTATCTCCTATCCGGAAAACCATCAGGAGCCGGAAATGGAATTTAAATTTATGCTATTTAAAAAATAACTCAATTAACGCGTACTTATCTCGCCTTAAACGACATTACCATTGAACCAAAGAGGCGCCCCGGGTCAAACCTCCCCCGAAAGCGACCATTACAATATAATCACCTTTCTTCAGAAGCCCTTTGCGATTGGCCTCATCCAGGGCAATCGGAACCGAGGCCGCGGAGGTGTCGACCATTTTCTCGAGATCCCGGTTGGTTAACACTTCACTGGGGGCATGGGATCCGGTACCCGTGATAACGGCGTTTATATGATTGTTCACGATTTGGTCTTCTCAAATATCTTTTGACCGGCAAGTCTCTCCCGTATATGGTCGTTGACCGACTCCTTGACCATCTGAACCGCCACTCTGATAGCGTTTTTAATCGCCTGTGAATTGGAACTGCCATGGGCGATAATCATAACCCCGTTGATCCCCAAAAGTGGCGCGCCGCCATAGCGGGAATAATCAAACGCGTTTCTCAGCCTGCGCAAAAATGGTGACAGAAGCATCGCTCCCATTCTTGAGAAAAGATTCGAGGAGACCTGAATGTTAACCCTGGTAAATATAAAATTTTTAAATGATTCACCGAATTTCAGGAGAATATTGCCGGTGAAACCGTCGGTCACGACAACATCGCACTTGGCCGACAGAATATCGTTGCCTTCGACATTGCCGATAAAGTTTAAAAAGGAGTCCTCAAGAAGTTTATGGGCCTGCAGAGTGGCCTCATTACCCTTGACCTTTTCCTCGCCAATGGATAATAGTCCCACCGTGGGTTTTTCAAGCTCGTAGATATAGGCCGAATAGATGGAGCCCATAACCGCGAACTGATAGAGATATTGGGGAAGGGAATCGACATTGGCGCCCACATCCAGAACGACCATACCCTTCCTTCTGGCAGTCGGAAACTGAGAGGCTATGGCGGGACGCAGAACGCCGTCCAGCCGTCCCAGGGTACGGATACTGCTGGCCATACATACGCCTGTATTTCCGGCCGATACCACGGCATCAACTTCGCCGGCCTTGTGCATGGCGAGCGCTATTGCCATGGATGAGTTACGTTTTTTCATACCGCGCGCCATCGGCTCATGCATCTCGACCACCTCGGGAGCATCCACAAATTCAATCTCGTATGCGGCGGTCTTCTTGAATGTGCCCCAGATTTCCGTCAGCTTTTCTTTCAGGCCGACAAGAAAAAGTTTAACGCCATTGTTGGGATTTGAGCGAAGGTATTCCAAAGCCCCCGCCAACACTGCCTCGGGCCCGCGATCCGAGCCCATCGCATCAACGGCAATTCTGGTTAATCTGTTCAAAACATTACCTATTCAGATGAAGGGTTGAAAATTTCTCTCCCACGATAATAACCGCAATGCGGACATACATGATGGGGTAGTTTTTTCTCGCCGCAATTGTCGCATTCGGTTAACTGCGGTGCGGTGAGTTTCCAGTGTGTGCGTCGTTTCCGGCTCCGCGCCTTGGAATGACGTCGCTTTGGAAGTGGCATCTTTAACTCCTATCCGTCAAATCTTTCAATGGCAGCCAGCGGTCGTCGATATCTTCCTTCTCGCAGCTGCATTCCTTTATGTTAAGGTTCGTCCCGCAAAGCGGGCAAATCCCTTTGCAATCTTCGCGGCAAAGCGGCTTCAGTCCCACACTTAGAATAACCCGGTCGCGGATCAGATCGGTACAATCGAATTCCAGGGTTCCCTCGGGCAGAAAATAGAAATCCTCGCTCTCCCCCTCTTCCAAAACCCCTTCTGCCTGATCCGGCACGAATTTCAGCACGAAAATAAGCTCCGATTCAATCGTACGCTCGAACTGCCCAGCACAGCGGGCACAGACCAGCCTGACAGGCAGACTCAATTGCCCCCTAAAGATCAGTTGGTCCTTAAACTTGGAGACATCGCCCCAAACCGTCAGATCACCGGCGCTTTCAATTCCCTCATAATCCAGATGGAACTGATCACCCGGCAGCTGAAAACGCTGGCACGAATTCCCTTCCGGGATATTTCTTATTTGCAAAACGAAAGCCATAAGCGTACTATTTTATCATTTTCACCCAAACTGTCAAGATAATTGTGCAGTTTCGCCGCATGAAAGCTGTTAAAACCGGCCTGCAACTCCACTTCCGGCATGCTTCGGTTTTTAAACATCACTCCCTGAAAGATTCCCAAGCTGACTATTCACGCTACGGGTTGAACCCTGTTTCCCCTGAATAGTTCCTCAAATCGAAAAACATTAGCGCTAATCCACCGGCTTATCCCCATTACCCAACCGGCGATGACCGTACCGCTTGAACCCCAAATCCCATATGCATGTATATATCGTATGAAGGGATTTATGTTGACAGGACATTTACAAATCCTATCCTTTACAATGGAGATCAAATGAATCGAATAAAGACAGTTCTTTTTCTGACCGCTCTGACGGTATTGCTGATATTCATCGGGGGAGCATTGGGCGGCCGCATCGGCATGTATATCGCCCTGGCCTTCGCGGCCGTTATGAATTTCAGCGCCTACTGGTTTTCGGATAAGATAGTGCTGAAAATGTACCGCGCCCGTCCGCTCGATCCAAATTCAGACCATCGTCTCAATCGCATAGTACGCAATCTGGCCCTCAAAGCCGATTTACCATTACCCAGGGTCTACATAATCCCCAGCGCCAGCCCCAACGCCTTTGCCACCGGGCGAAACCCCGGGCATGCCGCTGTGGCGGCTACCGAGGGCATTTTGAAAATATTGGATGACAATGAGTTGGAAGGGGTTATGGCGCATGAACTGACCCATGTCAAAAATCGCGATATCCTGATCAGCTCGATCGCGGCCACCATCGCCGGGGCAATCTCGATTCTGGCCACTATGGCGCGCTGGGCGGCGATATTCGGCGGGCAGGGTGGCGGCAATTCACGCAACGGCGGAGGCATATTCGGACTTCTGGCCATGACTATCGTGGCGCCGATCGCGGCCCTGTTGATCCAGACCGCGGTCTCGCGCTCAAGGGAATATATGGCCGACAAGGGCGGGGCCGAGATTTCCGGAAATCCTCTGGCTCTGGCCGCGGCCCTGGAAAAACTTCAGTACGCGTCCCGACGGGCGCCCATGCGGGCCAATCCGACCACGGCGCATATGTTTATTGTCAACCCGCTTGTGGGCGGGAATTTCAAAACCCTCTTTTCAACCCATCCACCGGTTGAGAAGAGAGTCGCAAAACTTAAAAGTATGGCCTATGGAAACTGATTCA
>DAOWOO010000441.1 GCA_030642025.1 Candidatus Zixiibacteriota bacterium
GATTGATAGATTATTATTGCTTTCATGTTAATTATCTCCTCCAAAAGAGTGTGACCGTATTTATTCAGATAAACAGGAGAAAAGAGATAAAGTTTCAATAGTCTTGGGATAGTACTGATTAGTATTCGAAATCGGCCGGGTCGTCGGCCTCTTCTTTCATATCAATTTCTTCTTGGGGAAGCATCAGCAAACCGATTTCCTCATTATCACGAAGGGCAATAATATAGACGCCGTCGGTATCGATTTTGTCGAGTATTTTACCCATTAGTTCACGGGCGTTTCGGGCATATTCACCGTTGACCCGCTTTATTTTATCGCCCACCATCAGGCCGTTGGCCTGGGCCAGTCCCAGCGAGTCGATATCAATCACCTCGAGATACCCTTTGAGAGTTCGTATAACTGAAAAACCCAGTCGTCCTCCTCCGGCCGAAAGCCTGATCTGCTCATCAGCGCGCCAATTTTTATTGGTTTTCTTTCGGGGTCTCGGCGGTTTGGTCAGCGAAACCAGGGGTGAGTCAAATGGCTCGCGCGCCAGGAAATAAAGCAGGGGAAATTCGGGGCTGATCTGCCAGGCGTAGCGGAAATGACTATTAAAAAGCTCCCATCCGGGATTGTGGCGGTGCCATGAATCTGATGAAAAAATATTCTCCAGGCTGTCGGGGTGCATTATCTGCTGAGCGCAGACCAGGGCTAAAGCCAGGGACAGATTGTCGAAGCGATAGGCGCCGTCATCCAGAAGCGGGTGATTGGCAAAATACGAACCGCCCTGTGTCGCGCCGGTCAGTCCCTTAAGATTTCTTCCGGCCATCAGTCGGATCAGGTTGAAAAAGCGATGCATACCGCCGGGTGCCGCTTCGATATAGTGGGTATGCTTTATTCCCTCGACCGGAAGCGCCAGCGGGTCATACATCCCGTAAACCGGCAGATATTTCATCAGGTGAATGTCTATATGGGATTCAATCCAGTCAACACCGGATAAAACTTCAATCATCCCCATTACTTGATTGCCCAGGCTGTCCCAGAGAATCATAAGTGAGGAATCGGCTCGCAATACCGAGCGGATATCCCGCCTGATACTGTATTCATTCTTGTAATGATCCGGGTAGAACGACCTCATCAGGTTAAAATTGTCGGTACGGAATGAAATTGTCGGGAGGTCGGTTGGCATAGGCAGGGTATCAATCCAGGACGTGCTGTCGGTGTATCCGTAATACAGATCATCATCCTGCGCCGCCGCCGATACGGCGAAAAGCAGGAACAGTATGAATATCACAGACCGCGTTTTCATAGGAAGTCAATTTGTCAAGAAACAGATTTAAAAGCAAGAAGATAATAAACAGGACCTTAAACTCTATCGGCCGCCGGATTACCTGAATCGACGGGAGAAAATTTCGGCGGGGTGATCTTCTTGATTTCCTGATAAAACAGGGTAAACAGAACATTGAAAAATGTCCCGATAAAACCGCTTATTAATATGAAGATCAGGATCAATATCGGCGCGACAACCGCAATAGTGATTATCAGGTAGGCTATCGATTGTGTTCCGACATAGATTGTCGGCAGGGTGAAAACGGCAATCAGAAGCAGGCCGGGGATGAGCAATACAATCCAGAGGAAGACGCTGATAATAAATATGATAATATTCGGCCCCAGATTCTTTCTGAGAAGATAGCAGGCTGCCGAGAGCGCATCAAAAGGCGATACTTTATTGGCGACAATCTCACGCTGGGCCAGTGAATAAATATTCCCGGTTGCGAATATGCCGGCAAACATAGGAGGTATCATTAATATTATAACCAATATTCCCAGCGGCTTGGCGATAGCAAAACCGAGCACAACAGGAATA
>DAOWOO010000225.1 GCA_030642025.1 Candidatus Zixiibacteriota bacterium
GGACGTCATCCACATTGGTGACTTCGGGCACCAGGAGAAACGGCGTTCCCCAGCCAGTGCTGTCGATATTATAACATTTCCTCAGAAATTGATCCTCATCGGCGGTGCCGATTCCACCCTGTACCGTAATTCGAATCTTGGCAGGCAACCGTTCAACCGGAATTCCACGGGCTTCGAGCGATTTCTTGCAGATACTATAGGCAACCTCCACCAGCTTATTCCTGTTTCCGCAGAATTCATTCAGGATGGGCCCCAAAAGCATCCCCTTGGTCGCAAAAGCGTGACCGCCGCAATTCAAACCTGATTCTATGCGGTATTCCGATACCCATAACCCGTGGCGGGCAAGAAGCTTTCCCTGCACCAGCGCGGAACGAAAATCGCTGACTTTAAGGACTATCTTCTTTTTAATAATACCATTCTCACCAGGGTAGAAATCATCGAACCGGCCCATATATTCAAACAGACGGCGGTTCATTCCGGCTGAAAGTACAATTGATGAGTGAAGACTGCTTTCGGCATACCCTCGCATGGCAGACATGGCTAATGCATATTCCGGCGGAAGCTTTTTCCCCTGGTGATATTTATCTCCATCTATCTTTGTCATGATATTAACATCAATACTACCCGGTACGACACGGCGGCGAAGCTTATTTTGTTTCTTTTCTCTTTCAGCCGGGTCGTCGGTCCGAAGCATATCCTGATATTCCTCCTTCAAAGGCGAATCGGGCAGAAGTCTGAAATAGTGCGTGATGTCACTGTCCGGTTTAAAAGCCGACTTCAAAAGGGACCTAAACTGTTTTGCGACCAGTAAATCGATCAGGTTCAAATAGGCGGTAATTCTTTTGGCGCGGCAGTCGATATCATCGGCGGGTATTGATTCATAGGGAATATTCTCTTTACGGCAGTGGAATTCTCTCATCATTTCAATTAGAATATCATCGCCGATGGAAATAACCGATGAAATACCGTACCTGGCCACCTTGAGAGGAGTATCTATCGTAAATCCGGTACCCATTACGGGAATATGAAAAGTATGCGGGCCGGCGGATTTGGTACGCGGTGTATATTCCCGCGAATCAGATATAGGGAATCGACTGTTGTCATTCACAGGGGACAATACATTAAACCTTTTTTATGCCGTTTATCATCATGTCAATCATCATAGCAGTATAAACCATCCTTGAGACGCCGTGTTCCTCGGCAACCCAGGGAGAATCCACCGATATCAGCGTCACAGCCATAATATGCGATACCATGTCAATTTTTCGACATTCAATTTACCTCTTTTACGTCCAAAAACAAGGATATCCTTGATAATTTTTCTTTCCTTTGAAAAATATTGCTTACGCACCTGCGCCAGATGAGGCCAGTAATTGCCCATGTATCCTGAGTTACAGGATAAAAATTGACAAATTCACTGACCTTTCTCAGGCGTGATTTCGAGAAATTATCGGTTCCGGGGTCAGCCAAAGATATCGAGAAACTCGGGGTCGCTGAATTCTTTGCCGCGGTTCTTTTCATCCATCAGGCGGCAACCCTCAAGGAGTATCGAATCATTACTGAGATTATTATTCGGTTCCGGCAGATCATCCTCGCCGATTGGATCGACACTCCAGACACCATCATTCCAGGTGAGGCCCTGATACACCGCTTCGGCCCCCAGAAGACCGTCGCATTCGGCGAAAATGATATCACCCTGACTTAAGAAGACAGTTAACTGCTTGCCCTCTGCGGAAATGCTGATTCTTGCCGTCTTGCGGGTCGGCCCCATTGCCTGAAGCAGATCAATCACATTTATATCATCGAGAGTGCCGTGGGTTCCCAGGCCTCGCCTTATTTCCATCTGTCTGGTTCTCATGTCCGCCAGGCGGTTGCGGATTCTGTTCAATCGTAATACCAGCAAATCCATAATATTATCGGAAGAAATAACCTCTTCAAGACCGCCTTCCAGAAAGGTCGTCAGGTCGCTTTTATCCAGATTGTCGGAAATCAGAATGGTCGGTGTTTGATGGATATCAATTCCGCGCGAAGGCAGCATATCCAAAAAATCGGCAATTTTTCCGGTTGTGCCGGTGCTGGATACTATCAATAAATCCGGATTTTTGCCGTTGTTACTGTCCGGATATGCATCTATGGTATTATAGATACTGGTGCGGTAGCCCTGATGATTGAGAATATCTTTCAATGTTCTGGTATCTCCATCCCCCTCTTTCAGAATCGCCACCCGGAAATACCGGTCGATTAATCCGGTTGGCTGCCCGGACTCCAATTCAACAGCCGGGAACACTGATTCATTATTCGGATCATCGGCGGCTATGTTGTCGCGAGTATAAACCGGTTGGCGGTAGAAATTTATAATGGCGCATTTCAGTACCGGTCCCAGCGCTATGTCAAGCTTGAGTGTTTTGTCCGGCAGTATGATGGCCAGTTGGGAAAGAAGCCTATCATCCCGAGGATTTTCACAGGCAATATTCAGGATATTTTCGGCGGAATTGTACTTATATGGCAAGACCAGCATCTGCCGGGCCACATCGGGTTGGATTAATTTAATAATGGAATCCGGAATATTCATTCCCGATAGAACGACACCCGGCCGGGCAAATTGCCGCGAGAGGGCGTTGACAAGACTGCGCTCGTCGGCATGGCCGAATCGAAACAGATGCGCCTCCAGGCGACCGCCGTGACGCTTCTGGTAGTCAAGTGCTTCTATGACCTGAGTTTCAGTTGCAGCCCCCTCACGAATTAATACTTCCGTCAGATTCACAGTTATCCTCCATCAAATGCCTGTTGATCTCTAAGGAATATTATGCGGCCGAATTTCAGGATACTGGACTCAATACTGTTTGGTCTGTAGTTTCTTTATATATCCTCTTTATCATTGACCCGGCCGGGCGGGTAGTTGATTTGCATTTATTATCATATTCGGATAAAACGGCAGAAACTAAAGGCCGACAGAGCTCTTACGACACATTCCTTACCGCGAACAGTTATAAGCAAGTACAAAAACGCTACAGGTTTTCATGCGGGTTTTTTGAAAAACGGCTGGAATATCGGCTTAATTTACAGCACCTCTATCAGTTACAAGGAAATGGGTTTGTTTTGTTACATTTTAGTTTTCGCCATGTTGGTTTTGTAGTGATTTTGGTTATTCATCACTTTTACTATTCATCGTCAATTGGTTTTCTGGCGGTCGAGCTGCATTTCATAGTGCGGGATATTATTATTGTTAGGCATTTTTATCGCTCTACGTAAACGGTTCTTTATTAAGGATACATGCCTATTTAGCATTGACATAGTAGCGATTTTGAATGAAATTAGTTATGTTATTGGGGGAATTGGTGGTGAATGAAACGAATTGTAATGGAAATAAACCCACCGCAGAGCGCGTGGGCTACACGGTGTGACGCAAATAGAGTGTTAAATGAAAGCCATATAAACAATAGTTAGCCTTAAATAATGATTTTGATTTTCTCGGAGGATTAGATATGAGTTATGGCAAATTAGCTGTTCAGGTGGTAGATGCTTACAACTCTTCCCAAATAAGAAACCCTAATTGCAAAGATGAACTCATTAAAGAATGGGATAAAGAGGCAAAAAAATCTAAACTTAGCAGGGCATTTCATTGTCCTAAAGCAACCTTCTTAGGAATATGCACAGCCGGATATGTTATAGGTATTCCCCCAATTTCCTATTCCCCATCAATCAAGAATAGATTATATGGTGAAACCGCTATCAAACTTTTAAAAGCGTTTCCTTATCTTGTCAGTTTACACCCAGGCGATTTATGGCATTTGGTGACATCAACCCTAAAAGCATATCCTGTGTCGAATATTGCTCAAGATCATGATTATCAAATGGATGTTATTCTTGGACTCTGGAAAAAAGGATATATATTGTAATTACAATGATAATTACAATACTGGACTGACGCTGGTATGGCCATCGAAAGCGAAATCACGCTGTCGGA
>DAOWOO010000289.1 GCA_030642025.1 Candidatus Zixiibacteriota bacterium
AGCGCTTATCCATCATTATCTGGCCAATCTTCTGGGCGGCGACAACGCCGGACTCCATGCCTACCGGATAATATCAATCACAGCCGGAATCCTGTTCACGGCGGTATCGTGCCTGTTTGCCCGACTGTACTTTAAAGACAATATCAGGCGGATGCTGTTTATCCTGGGCATAACCACCGGCGGCTACATGTTATTATTTTTCGGATATGTCGAGAACTATTCGCTTTTTATTCTCATCGTGATGATTTATATCCTGCTGGGAATACTGACCTTAAAGCGCCAGATGAGCCGCTTCTGGATTCTTGCTCCGTTGATTGTCGCGGTTTTCATGCACCTGATCGGGCTGATCCTTATCCCGTCGGCATTGTATCTTTATTTTGCCGGTACTCCCCTTGCCGATCGGCTGTCACAACTGCGCCGTCCAATCAAGACGGCCTTGATTGCCATTCTGACAATTTGTGCCGCAATGATATTTTTGTACCTGTACAGCTCCAGTTATGCTTTTCGTTTTCGCTTTGTTCCGATTCTTGATGACCGTTTCACACTCGATGGATATACCATGTTTTCGCTTATGCATATATTTGACATTATCAATCTGCTGATTGTCCTGTTCCCCGGAATCATCGTAATGCTGACGGCCCTGTTTTCGCTTCCGCGCCAGAATATATTCCGTCCATCTGAAAACCGCTTTTTGATTGTTTTGATATTGTCAGCATGGACAACCGCCTTCGCCCTTGATCCAAAACTCGGTATGCCCCGTGACTGGGATCTCTTTTCATTCGCCGGTTTACCGGTGATTGTCTTTTTATATTTGGCTGTCCTTGCGGCGGCGAAAAAATATCGGTATGCCCTTGCCGCCGTCCTGCTTTCGTCAATTCTCGGGGTATACAACCTGGCGCCACGGGCGGTGGTCTTGACCGATCATGAGAAATCAATAACGCAATTACAGAGATACTTCAGGCTGGACCGACTCAAAAACCGGCCGGTCCGACGAGCTCTGATAGATTATTATCGTGATATGGGTGATGAAATAAAAGCCAATTATGAGAAGGTAAACTGGCACAGAGAATTTCCCGAGGAGGGACTTATTGAGGAGGCCAGAAGGATATACAACAGCGGTGATTTCAATGGGGCCCTGCCGTACTATTACCGCGTAATTAAAATGGATCCACTGTACTGGAACGCCTGGTCGGATATCGGTACCTGTATGTCGCGGCTGAAACGACCGGATAAAGCGCTGGAATATTTCTCGATTGCCGATGCCATGAATCCCGGAAACGCCGATTTAAACGCCAATATCGGCTGGGTCTATTATCGCAAAGGTGATTTTGATAACGCCATTAAATTCTGGAACAAGGCAACAAGAATCAATCCTGACAGCCGCACCGCCCTGGATGGCTTTGTTTCATACTATAAAAAGACAGGCAATTTTGAAAAGTACATGCAATACCTGAGGGCTATTGTTTCCCGCTCCGATGCCACCGCGCTAAGGTTGAAAGAGATGGCCGAATTCTATATCAGCGAAAAAGCCTACGACTCCGCCGCCGCCTGCTATATCAGGAGCATTACCGCCGGTCTTGATACCATGATTGTTCTTGAAATGATTGAAAAATTCCCCGAGTTAAAGGCCGAAATTATCGACCTGATACCGAAACCCGAAAGTGAATAGCCCGGATAGAAACAGGGTCAAGACATGATGTAACGACTCATGCTGAGGATTTTATTTATTGGGAAACCGACTTCTGATCGTTATCGGATTTGTCGAAATCTTCGGGCAGGTCAATCCGCGGAGTTTTAATCCCCAGATAGCGCTGGTACCATTTCCACTTTTTCTTTTCAACCTTGATTAATTTCCTGATTTTTTTCTCACGCTCATAAAGTGCGGCATCGTACTTCTCGATCTTCTGTAGAAGTATTTCTACGCTCTCGCGGCGTTCCATTGTTGCCCTGAGAGTATCGTAATCGCGGAAATTAAAAATTGTCTGCACTATCGGCTCAAAAAAAACCATGGTCTGCGAGCCGATATAATTAAGCGGCTTTACCGATTCCAGAAATAGAATGGCCGGAATGGCCATTCGCCATTGCACCACTTTTTTGGCCAGTTTTTCCAGAACGGCGTCCCCTTCCTCGGGAATCGGCGGCTTGCTTCCATCGGGCGGACCGATTTGTCCCTTGAAAAGCGACATCTTACTTTAAATCCTCGACCTGGCGGTTTTTCTCGATCATTTCCTTTATAAAAGCCACCACTTCATCCTTGTTATTCCAGAACCGGATATAAGTCCCCCGGAAATTCTCCAGCCGCGACGGTTTTACAAACGGCGACAATAGTACCCCGTTTTTATCAGGATAGTACGACCGGTACTGCGACCATTTTTTACACAGTGTCTGCGTCGTGGTTTTTATGAATATCTCCTCCCCGGTCATACGGTACCTGGTCGGGAAATAGAAGGCGGCCAGTGATCCGGTCATGATAACAAAGGCCAGGACAGTAAAAAAGATCGAGTAGGTCAGCAGATAAACGATCACAACAATCAGCCCGACAAAAACGGTAACGGCCGCGGTAACCAGCCGGTTTCTTTTGGCCGGGTGACAGGTCCATTCCAGAGACGGCCCGTCAGCGACCGTTTCTTTTTTTTCATCTTCGGCTTCTGTCACCATATCGCCGTTGGAATCGAATCCGAGAGAAAGCTGTTTTTTGTCCTTTTCTGCGGTCATGGGAAATATCAGTTCTGGTTGTCGGGAGCGCGGTACCGTTCTTTTTTGACTTTCTGCATTCTGTCAAGAAGTTCCTGCGGTTTGATTATTTTTTTCTCAATCAGAAGTGCGACCAGCGCCTCCTGCGCCAGGTTGTTAGACAGGGCCAGTTCCTCGTAAGTAATATCGCGTTCCTTCCCATCGATAACCATTTTCAGCGCAAACTCTTTATTATCGCTCATCAGTCTCTCCCGTCCATTTTATACGATATTCATCGTCAATCGCGCGGTCGCCGCGAAGTACCCGTTTCGGTTCGCCAAATTCAATAGTAAAAATCGGCATTTCTATGTTTTCACGGTATTCCCCGAAGCTTACTACCCCGGAGGCGCCCTTAAAACCTTTTACCGTTTTTAGATACTGCGTTATTTGCGGTCGTGAGTAATAGTCTGCCTTAAATGCCTCGGTCAGAAGCGTCGCCGCGTCATAACCCAGTGCTTCAAGGTGCCCCGGCCTTCGGCCATAGGCCATATCAAAATCATGTGCAAATCGACGGGCGACCTCGCTGGTTTGATCTTCGATCTGGGCCGATGTGAAGTAACACTTTCCGATC
>DAOWOO010000287.1 GCA_030642025.1 Candidatus Zixiibacteriota bacterium
ATTGCCGGGCTGGGGAATATCTATGCCGACGAATCCCTGTTCGCCTGCCGCATCAATCCATATAAACTAACCGACAGAATATCAAATAAGAAACTGGCCGAATTGCGCGAGACTATTCAGGATATTTTGAAAAAGGCTATCCGTCTGATGGGCACAACCGTCGACAGTTTCGCCGGGGTTAACGGCCAACCGGGAAGATACCAGAAATACCTTCAAGTCTATGGCCATGAGGGGCGGCCCTGTCCTGTCTGCGGAGCAAAAATCCGACGGGTCAAACTTGGCTCCCGGTCGGCGCATTTTTGTCCCCGATGCCAGTATTATAATTCCAGGCTTGTTTTAGCATGAAATTTACTCACTAAAACAGAACATTTTCTTCGTCATAAATTAATAGAACCGGGTCATTGTTTGAAAACTCGGCAGTTGTAGAATTACTGCCTGAGGGGGGATGTGAAAACCTTAAAGGAGATAATTATGTCCGAAAGGAAATGCCCCGGAGCACAAATTCCGGCTACAAAAAAGGACTGCTGGCATTCTTACGGTCTCCAGAGTCTTACACCGACGCGGTTTGTCGTTGTTGTTAATAAAATCCTGTCGCACCGCCATACATTAATTACGCCCAGTCGAAAGAATATTGGTATTGTCCAGAATATAAGCATCTGATCTCATCTGATCCGGTTGATTATATATTGGCCTGAAACAGTATCTTTATTATATTTGTCTGACCCTGATAAAGGAGGATTATTGAGCAGGTATCCATTTCTGATATTACCTTTAATATATATCACCGCCTTTTTAGTCAGTTGCGCTATTTTTGACAAAGGAACATATAAATATGATCCGAATTATATTGTAGTCTATGGCGACACCCGCACCAATCATGATATTCATCGTAAGGTGGTCGCCACTATTGCAAAATCCGATCCGGTTGCGGTCTTTCATACCGGCGACCTGGTCAACGATGGGCGTGTTGCATCGCAGTGGGACACATTCAACGTCATTACCGCCGGACTGCGAGACAGTACGCCTTTTTACCCCGCTATCGGTAATCATGAGTACAATTCCCAACTGTACTATGACAATTTCGAACTGCCCGGCAATGAGCGGTGGTACTCGGTTACTATCGACGGTATCCTTTTCATTATTCTCGACAGCAATGCCGATACACAGGATGGCTCCGAACAGTACACCTGGCTGGAGGGCCAGCTTGAAAATATCGGTAATACGACCGATTATGTTATTGCCCTGTTCCATCATCCGCCGTACAGCACCGGCCCGCATACCGAGGATGAAAAAGGACTTCGCAGTACATTTGTCCCACTCTTTGAGCAATATGGTGTCGATATCGCTTTTACCGGTCACGATCATTGTTACGAGCGGACACTGCACAATGGAATATACTACATTGTCTCCGGCGGCGGCGGGGCGCCATTGTACGATCAGGAGCGCACAAGCCCGGAAAGTCTGATCTATGAAACAAAGTATCATTTCTGCCGCCTGACAGTTCTGACTGATAGACTGAAAATCAAGGCAATTGATACGGCATTTGTAATGATTGACAGTTTTAGTGTTAGTAAATAATTTCCGTTTAATTTTATTCTACCTGTTGACAATTTCCGATTGATAAAAGATATTGCTGTGGATATTCATCTACAGGAGTCTGTCTATGAAATTCTTAAAATCGCTCGCCATAAATACTTCCTGCATTCTATTAAGTATTTCTTCATCCGTGTCGGCGCAAACGATTTATATGCACGATATACCTGAGAATAAAACGAAATTCGGAGTCAAGTATTTGCACCCTAATTTTAAACTTGCCAATACGCATTCTAGACTATCAGGCAATTATGATATATACACGAATATTCCTGTGACCGATGGAATTAATCTGCAATTTTGCGTGCCAATTGTTCACTATAGTAATGAAAGTTACGTTGTAACTGATATTGCCGGGCATGAAGTCGCCAGAGGTTATGATGAAAATACATGTGGTAATATTTACATAGGAATTCAGCATTATAATCCTGATGCAGAAAAGTATCCATTAATCGCATCATTTGGAGTTTACTTTCCGTTTACAAATAAGAACAAGCCGGTAGCACGTGCATATGGTGCATCATCGGAGGTAATCGGCTTTCAGAAATATCTGCCGGAATATTTGGCTTTTCTGGGTAATTTTGCCATATTCAAAGCCGAATCAAAAACCTCCGATGTGGGATTAACCGGGGGTATTGAGGCCGGCTCATGCGTATACCTACCAACCGGGGAGCATTGGCATGGAATGGATTTTTCTTTACATTATGGAATCACGGTGGGATTAGCGGTGCAGCATATGGTTTTGTCAACAGAATTGACGGGAATTGTAATAAATTCCCCGAAGTATGGTGAAGATATTGCTGTCACGGATTCCAGGTTAGCTTTTGGTATTGGGGTTACAGATTTCATTGTACGGCCTTCTGTCTTTTATCAGGTACCCCTCGACAGCGATACCCGGGACTTCCTTGATAATGTATTCGGCATCAAACTTGAAATTGCACCATAGAGTGAATATCAATGCCTTCACCATTTCACATAAAAGTAATTGAGGTAATCAAGAAAATTCCCAAAGGGCGGGTTGTCTCTTACGGATTAATTGCCCGGATGGCCGGGAATCCCCGCGCCGCCCGGCAGGTGGTTCGCACTCTGCACTCATCATCGGAAAAAGAAGACCTGCCCTGGCATCGGGTAGTCAATGCGAAGGGCTGTATCTCACTCCCCAAAGGCGCCGGGTATGAGATACAAAAGGGGCTTCTTCTGGAAGAAGGGGTCGAATTCGGCATCGACGATAAAATCGATATGAAAACTTATCTTTGGTCTGACACTGACAAATAAAACGGCCTTAAGCGACCAAGCCGCCTTGACATTTTCATTCCTACGTCCATTTTGAATAAAATAATATGAGATATAGCTATGGATATTAAGAAAATTACACAGGCAAATCGAGAGGCATGGAACGAGGTTATGCCGGTGCACCGAAAATCGCGCAAGGTTGATCTTCATGCCGAATTTAAAAAGATCGACTTCTCGGTTCTTGGGGATACATTGACCGTAAAACTTAAAGAGCTTGGTATTGATAGAGCCGATGTTGCCCAAGTTTGCTGTAATAACGGGCAGGAAACAATCTCGATGGTTAATATCGGGGCGAAATCGGCGGTCGGGTATGATATCTCCGATGCGGCAATAGAAGAAGCGAGAGAGCTGGCCGATATTGCCGGGGCTGATTGTTCGTTCGTGCGTACCGATGTCTACGATATCGGCGAGGAACATTATAATA
>DAOWOO010000068.1 GCA_030642025.1 Candidatus Zixiibacteriota bacterium
AACTTTCGCCGGGGCTGGCCGACGACGGCACTATCACCCGGTAATCGGCGCCCAGAAGGACCGGAACATCGGAGGTGCGGTCGTACGGATGTCCCCCATTCGAGAACTGTACGTAAATATAAAAATCGTTGTATCGCGTAAGGCTTAGCGAGGTTTCAAGATCAATGGTATGCAGACCGGAATGGTCGATTATTCCCGATTTGGATGCCAGCACATCGTACAGCTCACCACCCTCAAAACGGTCATATATAATCAAATTATAAGTAACATTATCATCGGCGGTATAGAAACTTACGGCATGCAGAAGCTCGTCGCTGGTGGCAACAAACGCATTGAACGCCTCGGAAACATCGGTCAGCGTATCCCGCCAGCCGTGATAGTCGTAAGAATAAATGTCGTCATATTCCAAAGGTTCGACACCCTGGAATGATATCGCGCCCATTTCCGGATTCCGGCAGCAGTGCTTGTCATAGTAAGAAATCCAGAAATACCCGCCGTAACCCCATCCGGTACCCCAACTGTTCTTGACCAGCCAGGCGCCCGGCAGGGGAGCCTGGGTAGTCTTGGAATCGTTCCAGCCGATAATGGCGACAGCATGGTTGGGATCGAGACTGCTGCCCGGCGGCTGATAGTGAATATAATTGCTTATAAAACCGCCGCTATAACACATGCAGGTACCGACCACACCGTAATTCATGATCGCTTCCTTGATCGCATCGATATTTTCAAGGTTATCGCCAATGGTGTACCATTCGATATCGCGGACATAGTAATAATGATAGCTGGGGTCGTAGCGAGCCGCGGCGCTGTCGAATATTTGCGCATCAATATCCCGTACGGCTCCCTCGCCGCGCGCCAGGTAGGCCGCCGTCACCCGGTAATCGCCGCCCTCGTGAACAACAAGCCCGCTCCCATCCGGAGGGTAGATATCATCATTGTTGTGCTGGTTGAAACCGTTCCACCAGTCGAGATGATACTCGGCCATATTCGGCTCGCCCGATTCACCGGCGGCGGTCCAGGCACCGGTCATAAGAAGGTTGCCCTCGATAGCGGCCATAGCGCCGTGAGTCCAGCAGGTTCCCCCCTGTTGATTCTTGACTGACGTAACCATATCATAGTCGCGCAGGTCATAGGAGTCGCGCAGGTCATAGGATGGGGGCGGGTCGGCCACCAGAACTGACGGCAGAATTATAAAAGAGAATCCAATAATAGACAGTAGCATTAACAAATTACTTTTTTTCATAATACCTCCTGGCAGGCTTTTTGACGGGAGCGGATATTGTGAGGGCGGGAAATTTTATATCCAGCTATCCCGATTACTTGTAATCACTTATGCAATATACCACAAATCGGGTTTTCGTCAAGGATTCTATTTATTGTCGGGAGGAGAAACACTGAGCAAATCAGGCCCGCGATTTTATTATGTTTCCGCATCTTACTCCTTGGAAATCAAATACTTATGCAGACCAGGATAAACTCAAATTAGCTATCACAAACCCAGAATACTGCCGCCCTGGAAGACTATAAAGGCGGCTACCCATGCCAGGATCGTCTGGAAAAAAATAGAGAACCACATCCATTTGGCCCCTGCCTCGCGCTTAATGGCGATGACAGCCACGATGCAGGGCGTATAAAGCAGGATAAAGACCATAAAGGCGTAAGCACTTAACGGCGTTACCCCGCTTTTGGGATCCTTAAGGACAGCAACCAGGTTATCTGACTGCTCATCCTGGTCTGCGCCAAGTTGGTACAGGACACCCATCGAGGAAATGACCACCTCCTTGGCCACAAAACCGGTTAAAAGCGACACCCCCATCTGCCAGTTGAACCCCAGCGGTGAGACCGCCGGACCGACAACAACACTCAGACGTCCGATCATAGTGTACTCCAGATCCTCGGCGGCTTTCAGACCCTCAAGCTCGGATATTCTGTCGGCGGCTTTCTCGGTGTCCATTTGTGAGAGCTGTACTATCTGTGCATCATAATCCTGAGTATATTCGCTTCTTTTGGGAAAGTACCCCAGGAACCATAGAATTATCGAGGCGATAAGTATCACGCCGCCCATTTTGCGAAGGTATATTTTGGTTCGCTCCCACATATGAATAAGAACCGACCTGCCGGTTGGCCAGCGGTACGGCGGCAACTCCATGACAAACGGGATATCCTCGGAGCGCAGAATGGTATTTTTAAAAAGCTGTCCGACAATAACCGCAACAATAATGCCGAGAATATAAATCGAAAATATCACATTGCCGGCACTTTTCCCGAAGAAAGCTCCCGCAAAAAGAATGTACACCGGCAACCGGGCGCTGCACGACATAAAAGGTAACAGCAGTATGGTCAGTATCCGGTCGCGCTGGGATTCCAGGGTACGGGTTGACATGATAGCCGGGACCGTACAGCCGAATCCCATAATCATCGGGATAAATGATTTTCCCTGCAAGCCCATATAGTGCATCAAACGATCCATCAGAAATGCGGCCCGCGCCATGTAGCCGGAATCCTCAAGCAGAGCTATTCCAAGAAAGAGGATAACGATATTCGGTAGAAAGATAATAACCGAGCCGACTCCGCCGATTATACCGTCGACAACCAGGTCGGTGAAAACTCCCGCCGGGAGCGCCGAGGTAACGCCGTCCTGTATAATCGCCACGGCGGTATCAATCCATTCCATGGGGTAATGGCCCATCTTGAAGGTCGCCTGGAAAATCAGCCATATTAATAATATAAAAACCGGATAGCCTAATATTTTATGGGTCAGAAAATTATCGACCAGGTTTGATTGTCTCATCCGGTCAACCTTGGGACGCTTCATAACTTCGCGGACAATCCCGGCCACGTAACCGTAACGCCCTTCGGTGATCACAATTTCAGGGTCCTGATCGGTGGTGGCCCTCAGATGATCGACCGACTCATCCAGTTTTTCCCTGAGTTTGGCCGAGGCTTCATTATCGGTCATGCACTGCCGGGCGATTTCAATATCGCCCTCAAGAAGCTTGATAGCCATCCAGCGCGCGTTGCGGCACCCCCGGCAGTTCATGGGGCAGGCTTTTACCGAATCGGTCAGGCTGGTGACGATATCATCAAGCTGTGAGCCGTAAGACACCGGCGGGTGGCGATGAGCATCGTGCCGATCTTCATACAGTGCAATAGCGGCGTTCATGAGAGAATTAAGACCCTGCGCCCGGTTGCCGATTGTTTTGACAATCGGTGCGCCAAGAAGTTTCGACATTTTTGCGGTATCAATCTCGATCCCGGCCTCACTGGCCTCATCCCACATGTTGAGATCAATGACAATATCGACACCCATCTCCATTAACTGCATGGTCAGATAGAGAGAGCGTTCAAGATTACCGCTGTCAATAACATTTATAATAAGATCGGGGCTTTCATTTACGATAAAATCGCGCGCGATTTTTTCATCAAGAGAGTACGCTGTCAGGCTGTATGTTCCGGGAAGATCGACAAAAGTTATATGGTAGCCGTCTCGGTTTTTCTGACCGACCCGTTTTTCGACAGTAACACCCGGGAAATTGGCGACTTTCTGATGTGAACCGGTCAGACCGTTAAAAATGGATGTTTTGCCGGAGTTGGGATTCCCGGCCAGGGCAATCAATATCTCGCTTTTTCTATTCACACTTTCAGTCGGCCATCAATTCAATCGTGACCAGGGCGGCCTCACTTCGCCGAATACTGACATGTCCATTGCCGAATGATATCTCCAGCGGGTCCTTCAACGGAGCCATTTTGATCATCTCAACGATTTCCCCGTTATGCAGGCCCAGGTCGTATAACCGCCGCCTGATAGCGCCGTATCCACCGACACGAACGATCCGGCCCTTCTGCCCCGGTTTCAGCTGATCCAGACCCACTCTTGCAGCCATACCTTGATACTCATTTGCATTTACCCGTTGTCCCGAGTCTGATAATCGTGCACAAAACACTCCAGTTTTTTTAGAGTATCCTTGCTGATTGCATGCTCCATCAGACAGGCCTCAGTTTCGGATATCTCAAGCGGCACCCGGAGAATCTCGTTGAGAAAAACCCTAAGGGCTCGGTGCGCCCGGTATATCTCGGCCCCGATTTTATGACCCATGGGGTTGAGGACTATCTTGCCATAATGCTTCTGATCAACCAATCCGCGTTCCTTAAGACGGGTAACGGCCGATTTGACTGTCGGCAATGTCACCCCCAACTCACGTGCCACGTCGGTTAATCCGACCGCAACGTGTCTCCCGGTAAGGAGATAGATTGCCTCGAGATAATCCTCTTCTCTTGATGTCAGACTCATAATATTATAGAATATTAGATTCATCTAACTTTGTCAAGTGATCAGACGATATTTTTAATAGTCAGGGTGCAATCGCTGATGATTGTACCGCAACAACTTAGAATAGCCCAGAAACCTAACCTCGCTGGTTTTGGGGCCTTATATAGAGAAATCACTTTCAAATAAGGTTAAAGAAATTATATTGGGGGCGATTTGCCAGTATAACAAGGTCGGAGAGTATATTTTAATATGATAATTGGTTCACGGGGAAGCCAACTGGCTCTTTATCAGGCCGAGTTGGTTGCAAAAATGATGTCCGACTTCGGAATCCCGACTGAGATCGAGATCATAAAAACAGTCGGTGATAAAATAGATCACCTGAGTTTCGACAAGATTGAAGGTAAAGGCTTTTTCACCAGGGAACTTGAAGAAGCCCTGCTGGATCGCCGGATTGATCTGGCCGTTCATTCTCTCAAAGACCTGCCGACCGAGCTTCCGCCGGGCCTGACAATAGGAGGGTACTGCTCACCGGAGGATTCATCGGAACTGATGTTGATTCGACCCGAATCGTTCAAACCCATGCAGAGATTGAACCTGGCAAAGAATGCAACGGTTGGTACCAGCTCGGTGCGTCGGGAAGCCCAGTTGAAATACCACCGTCCGGATATTGTCATCGAGCCTTTGCGGGGCAACGTACCCACCCGGATTAAAAAGCTTCAGGAAGAAATGTACGATGCCATAATTCTGGCACGGGCCGGTGTCAAAAGGCTGGATCTTGATCTATCCGATTTAAAGGCCATCATTTTGAATAAAGATGAATTTCTCCCTGCTCCCGGTCAGGGGATACTGGCTATCGAAATACGTGAAAATGACAATACTGCCGGAGCAACAGTATCCCGGCTCAACAGCAAGACTGCCGAGCGAACGGCCCGCCTGGAGCGCGGTCTTCTGGCTCATTTTCAGGGCGGATGTCAACTTCCCCTGGCGGTAACATCTGATATCTCCGGCAATAAAATGACCCTGAAGGCCTTTCTCGGCAGGCGCGACGGCAACCGATGGCTTGCACCCTCATTTTATAAAGGGTCCGGCGATGATATCGATAAACTAATTGAAGATGCGTATATAAAGCTGACAGCATAGCCGAAGATGGAGGACTGGATAATCAAACCCCGGGTATTAATAACCCGCGCCAGAGATGACGCCGGGCAGGTTTTCGCCGCTTTTAAAGACCGGCTGGAGCCGGTTTACTATCCCGTATTCACCATTACTCCGGATTGGGATAAAGACAAATTAGACGGCTTTATCGCCGATCTTGATAAGTACAACTGGATTTTCTTCACAAGTAAAAACAGTGTTAGAATTCTGCTTGAAATACTGAAAGAACGTAACGTCAAAATAAGCGAACGCACCCGGATTGCCGCGGTCGGACACAAAACCGCCGAACTGGTGGAGTCGTACGGATTGAAAATATCGCTCGTGCCGCACCACGAAAATGCCGTAGGGCTCCTGGCCGCTTTTCAAAGCTGTGGATGTCACCGGGGACCGCAGTATATTGCCCTGCCCCAGGGTGATGCGGCGCCACCAACATTAAAAAACGGCCTGACCAGATACGCCAACAGGGTAAAATGTATTATGTTATATAAAACCGAACCGACCGACCCGGGTGAACTGCATGCGGTAGATATGAAAAATATTGATTATTTCATTTTCACCAGTCCTCTGTCAGTCAGGTTCTTTAAGGATATACATAATAATATAGCCGATTCAGTCTGGATTGCGGCGATCGGAGAACCTACCGCCGAAGCACTGAAAGAACATTTCAGGGAACCGGATTTCATACCCGAAAAGGCCGATCTGAACGAGATAGTCGAAAAAATCAAGGAGCGTTTATAATATGGAGTTCTATAACAGACCGAGAAGACTCCGACGGAATAAGATCATCCGCGATATGGTGGCCGAAACAAAACCTGATGTCGGCAAAATGATAATGCCGTATTTTATCTCTGAGACTGGAACAAAACGTATCGAGATCCCATCAATGCCCGGCATTTTCCGTGATCCGGCTGATTCGTTTGCGGAGATATTCAAGGCTGATTTCGATCTTGGCATCAATAAGATCATGCTTTTTGGCGTCGTGGAAAAACGCGATAAAATCGGGTCACTGGCCGATTCGGATGATAACCCGGTAATACAGACAATCAGGAAGCTAAAAGATAATTACGGCGACCGCCTGATGGTGGCCTCTGATATCTGTCTGTGCGAGTACACCTCGTCGGGGCACTGCGGGCTTGTAACGGGTGAAAAGATTGACAATGACAGTACTTTGGAACGACTGGCGTCGATGGCGCTGGTCCATGCCGGGGCGGGCGCCGACTGCCTGGGGCCGTCGGATATGATGGACGGACGGATCGGTTTCATCCGGGAGGCATTGGAATCGGAGGGGTTTATTGATACTATCATTATGGCCTATACGGCCAAGTACGCCTCTAATTACTACGGCCCGTTTCGTGACGCCGCCGACAGTACACCACAATTCGGCGACCGAAAAACATACCAGATGGATTTCCGCAACCGGCAGGAGGCACTTAAAGAATTGCAGATCGATCTTGACGAGGGCGCCGATATTGTTATGGTTAAACCGGCGCTGGCGTACCTGGATATTATACATGCCTTCAAGGAGAACTCACCCGTCCCGGTAGCGGCTTATAATGTATCCGGCGAGTATGCCCTGGCCAAACTAATGGCCCAAGAAAAACTCAC
>DAOWOO010000258.1 GCA_030642025.1 Candidatus Zixiibacteriota bacterium
CGGACGTGCATTATTATGAAACCGGCCGGATTGGCTCACAGGTTGTCGAATATCCGTATCTTGTCGGGCATGAATGTTCAGCGACTGTTCTCGAAGCGGGAAGTGCCGTAACCCGCGTTCGTCAGGGCGACCAGGTCGCGGTCGAACCCGCTATGCCCTGCCATCATTGCGAGCAATGCCGCATTGGACGTGAAAACACCTGTTATAATCTTGGTTTCCTCGGCACGCCCGGCCAGGCGGACGGGTGTTTGTGCGAGTATCTTGTGATGCCGGAAGAATGCCTTTTTCCTCTGAATGGCAGGATCAGTCTGGATCAGGCTGCCCTTTGCGAACCCTTATCGATCGGACTGTATTCGGCAAAACAAGCGAATCTTGCTGAAAACGCGGAGATTGCCATTCTCGGTTCCGGACCGATAGGTTTAACGGTACTCGCCTCGGCTCGGGCTCAGGGGATTAAGAATGTTTATATGACCGACAAGATTGACCCCCGACTGGAGGCGGCCCGACAGATTGGCGCCGCCTGGGTCGGCAATCCGGACAGCCAGGATGTAGTCGCCGACATTCTTGAACAGCGACCTTTGGGACTGGATGCGGTATTCGAGTGCGCCGGTGAGCAGGAAACGATTGATCAGGCACTGAATCTGTTAAAACCGGGCGGGAAGATAATACTGGTGGGCATTCCCCGTATAGACAGAATCAGCTTCCGGATAGATTTATTACGTCGTCGGGAGGTTACGGTTGTTAACATAAGGAGACAGAATAATTGCGTTCAGCCGGCTATTGACCTGATAGCGTCCGGCAAGATCGATATTGATCATTTTATCACTCACCGTTTCCCGCTCGAACAGAGCCAGGAGGCGTTTGAATTGGTGGCCGGCTATCGCGACGGAGTCGTCAAGGCTATGATCGATTTCCCATCATAAGCCTGTAGGGTGGGGTCTTACCCCACACGTTATTCCGGTAGTTCTTTTGGGCGCCAGAGGTTGGTGAGTTTTCCGGTTGTCTGGCTGTTCATTTCAGACCAGTGTTGGATGGGCAAAATAAGATGAGCCAGGGCCGCGGTAGGCATAGCTTCCTCACGCTCGGTTAAAAGTCGCAATAATTCTTCCACGCCCGGGTTGTGCCCGACGACCATAACCGAATCGAATTCGTCGGACAGAAACTTTAGTATCTGGATGAATACTTCTGGGTAGGCCAAATATAAATCGTTTTCAATCCGGACCTCGCTTTGATAACCGCATGCCTGGGCGATTCTGTCGGCGGTTTGACGTGCTCGTTTGGCGGAAGAGCTTACGATCAGGTTGGGAATCAGCCCCTTTTCCCGGATTAATTTGCCCATACGTGGCGCATCGTGTTTGCCTCGCTTATTGAGCGGACGGTCATGGTCTGTAAGACCGGGTTTTTTCCAACTCGATTTGGCATGGCGAAGAATAAGTAAAGTTTTCATAGGTATCCCTGATTTGTAACCGTTCACGGTTTTTATTAGCCCCCGACTTTATGTCGTGGGGTTCTTATTAACCCCCGATGTAAAACATGTTCCTGCGAAGGCAGGATCGGGTTGGTTCTTCTCTTTATTAGCCCTGAAAGGGCAAAAGAAAGAAGACTACAAAAGAGCTAATATTCTACTAATAATAATTTTATATGCTACCAGAAAATAATCTCGCACACATTCGACAGACCCTGAAATCGGGGGCTGAAAATTGGTATCACTTGATTCTTGCGGGTGGATAGTTTATAATCGTAGTATTATGAATCAGGGCAGTTTTTCATTTTCAGATTTTGACCGAAAAGATGACAAGTTGTCATACCAGGCTGATTTTTTCGATAAGAAAAAACCGGTTCGCAGGAACTTCTCCGTTCGTCCCGACCGGAACGCCATTGCCCCAAAAACCCAAGTGGTGTACTCGGTTACACAGCTTACCCGAATGATAAAATTGACTCTCAATGAGAGTCTGCCGGGTAAAATCGTTCTGACGGGTGAAATCTCCAATTACAAACCGCATAGCAGTGGTCATTTGTACCTTACCTTGAAAGACGAGAACGCCCAGGTTACCGCGGTAATGTGGAAAAGCGCATTTGGCAAACTAAAATTTCGGCCCGCTAACGGAATGGCCGTAATAGCTACTGGTCGTGTCGATGTGTATGAGCCGCAGGGGAAGTACCAGTTTTATATAGATAAACTGGAACCGTCCGGCGCCGGCGCGCTGGATTTGGCCTTTCGCCGGTTGGCTGAGAAACTGCGCAAGGAAGGCCTGTTTAGCGAAATCCACAAAAAGCCACTGCCAAAAGTTCCCGCTGCCATTGCCATTGTTACAAGTCCCACCGGCGCCGCCGTCAGAGACATCGACAGAACACTCAGTCGCCGTTTCCCCGCTGTCAGGAAACTGCTTTACCCCGTGGCGGTGCAGGGTGAAAAGGCCGCCGGCGAAATTGCCTCGGCGGTGAAGGAATTAAACCGGCGTCGCGTGGAACTCGGCGGTATTGACCTGATGATTGTCGGCCGGGGCGGCGGCAGCCTTGAGGACCTGTGGGCCTTTAATGAAGAAGTTGTGGCCCGGTCCATCTTTGCTTCTGAAATTCCTGTTATCAGTGCCGTCGGTCATGAAATTGATGTAACGATTGCCGATATGGTTGCCGACCGGCGTGTCGCCACACCCACCGCCGCGGCCGAATTGGCCGTTCCCGACCGTAATGAACTACGGCAGAATCTGCGGCAATATCAATATCGTATGGAACACGGTCTCCATCGCCGCTGTGAATCGGCTCGGACCGGCTTGCGTCAGCTTGCCGGTCGAACGATGTTTGTACGGCCGCTGGATTTACTGAGGAACAAACGCCAATTGCTTGATGAAAGAACCGCTATCCTTTCGCGTCATTTCAGCGATCTGCTCCGTCGTGCTGACGGTTTGATAGGTAATTTTGCTGATATACTGCGGAGGATTGAGCCGCATACGGCTCTGGCCCGCGCCGGTACGCGACTTTCGGAGCTTCAGCACCGTTTACAGTCGGCTATGGGCGAGTTTTATCAGACCCGGAAGAATCAAATAACTGTTATCTTTTCTCGCTTCAGGGCCGCTACTCCGAATCATCGGATTATCTACCAACGCAAATTACTCGACAATACCGCGCGGCGTATCAATATGGCACGCTCGCAATTCCTGCGACAGAACTGCCGGCAACTTGACGCCTTGACCAAACGACTGGAAAATCTGGACCCACGTGCCGTACTGAACCGCGGCTATAGCATCACTCGGCTGAAAGAAAACAAACGTATCGTCGGTGATAAAAGTAAGATTAAGGCCGGTGACAGATTATTGACCGAATTGGCCAATAAAACTATCATAGAGAGTGAGGTTACTTCTCCTCGTAATTAGCCTTGTAGCGTGCGATGTTTCGCACCATTTTTTCTGATAACCGTTCACGGGTTCTCAAGTAGGACGGGCCTGGGCACCGCGTATTAGCCCCCGATTTTATATCGGGGGTTTTTATAGCCCC
This sequence comes from Candidatus Zixiibacteriota bacterium, assembly GCA_030642025.1. GTDB lineage: Bacteria > Zixibacteria > MSB-5A5 > GN15 > PGXB01 > DAOWOO01. Next base: position 3,496 of record DAOWOO010000258.1, read on the forward strand.
TGCTGTCAAGCGGGGGATTTTTAAGTAGGGCGGGCCGTGCCCGCCATTTACTCTGGATTATGATGAACAGATTTACGATAAGATAACCGTTCACGGGTTCTTAAGTAGGGCGGGCCTGTGGC
>DAOWOO010000191.1 GCA_030642025.1 Candidatus Zixiibacteriota bacterium
ATATCAATAAGTACCGGTGATTTCTATTCAGCTTACATTTTGCCGGGATTGAATATCGCTGTTTTTGTCCGATGACTTGTCGGCTTCTTTTTTGCCTGTGTGGTAAATGACCGCGGCCGCCACAAAATCCCGAAACAGCGGGTGAGCCCGGGTCGGTCGGCTTTTCAGCTCCGGATGAAACTGTACGCCCACAAACCACGGATGATCGGTCACCTCAACTATTTCCACCAACCGCCCATCGGGCGAAACCCCGACCGGTTTCATCGTGGTGTCGGCGAACAGGTCGCGGTAGGCGTTGTTGAATTCGTAGCGGTGACGGTGCCGCTCGGAGATATCCTCACAGCCATAGGCCCGGTAGCTTTTTGAATACGGGTCCAATTTGGCCGGATACGCCCCCAGACGCATCGTACCGCCGAGATTGGTCACCCCTTCCTGGTCGGCCATCAGGTGTATGACGGGATGTTTCAGTTCGGCGTAAAACTCATAGCTGTGAGCATCCTTGAGGCCGCAAACATTCCGTGCATATTCTATCACGGCGCACTGCATCCCGAGACAGATTCCCAAAAACGGTATCTTGTTTTCGCGGACAAAGCGGATAGATTCGATCTTGCCCTCCACTCCCCGTTCACCGAAACCGCCGGGGATCAACAGTCCGTCGATGTCGGACAGCAGCTTGGTGGCGCCGCTTTTTTTGATATCCTCCGATGATACCCAGATAAGATCGACCCGGGCGTTGTTCTCCACACCGGCATGAATGAATGCCTCGATTATCGACTTGTAGGCATCCTTCAGATGTACATACTTGCCGCAGATAGCAATTTTTAATCGGTGCGCCGGATCCTTGACCTTGGCGATTATTTCCTCCCAATCGGACATATCCGGTTCACCGTTACCGAGTTGCAGATGATCACAGACCGCCCGGTCGAGACCTTCCTCGTGGAACTTAAGAGGGACTTCATATATTGTCTCGACATCAACCGCGGAGATAACATGTTTGGCCGGGACACTGCAAAAAAGCCCGATCTTATTGCGGATTGGTTCATCAAGCGGCTTGGCCGTGCGGCAGACCAGAATTCTCGGCTGGATACCGATTTCCCGAAGGGCCTTGACGGAGTGCTGGGTCGGTTTGGTTTTAACCTCGCCGGCGGTGGCAATATACGGCACCAGCGTTAAGTGTATAAAAAGTGTGTTCTCCGGATCGCTCTCCAGGGCCATCTGGCGAATCGCTTCAAGAAACGGCTGGGATTCTATGTCGCCGACCGTACCACCTATTTCAACTATGACAACGTCGGTATCGGGATTGTCCTTGGCCGGACGCCTGATCAAGCTTTTTATCTCCTCGGTTATGTGCGGAATTACCTGCACGGTGGCCCCGAGATAATCACCCCGCCGCTCACGAGTGATAACAGTATGATACACCTGTCCGGTGGTGACATTATTATTCTTGGTCATACTCTGATCGAGAAACCGTTCATAATGCCCCAGGTCCAGATCGGTTTCGGAGCCATCGTCGAGGACAAACACCTCTCCGTGCTGAAACGGATTCATCGTCCCGGGATCGACATTTATGTAAGGATCGCATTTGATCATATTGACCTTGAAACCCCGCTTTTTCAAAAGGATACCCAGCGATGATGAAGCTATCCCTTTTCCCAGGGCGGATACCACCCCTCCGGTTACAAAAATATACTTGGTCTTTTTCTCGGGCACGGTTTTACTCCTGAACTCTATGACAATAATGTCTCCACTCTTTTTAAATCGTCATGGGTGTCAATCGACAACACCCGGCTTTTTATTTTAAAAAGCCTGATTTTTTCACGGTTTTCCAGAATCCGAAGCTGTTCCAGCGATTCGGCCTTTTCCAGCGGCGATCGCGGCCATTTGGAAAACCTCTTTAAAGCCGCCCGCCTGAAAAAGTATACGCCGATATGATAATAGTAGTCGAAAGTCCCCAGCCGGTTACCGTTAATATTCTGCAGAAAAGGTAGCGGGTATCTCGAAAACCATATGGCATCGCCGTTTGAATCAAGAATCACCTTGACCCGGTTGGGATCGAAAAGGTCTGTCTCACATTCAACCTTTTTCACAATGGACGCACAGGAGATTTTTCTATCAGCCAACAGCTTTTTCAATACCGTATCATAATTGTGCCGGGTTACCCCGATATGATCGGCTTGTATATTCAAAATAATATCGCCGCCCAGCTTTTCGGCAACTTCCGCGGTCCGGTCGGAACCGGTACGATGACGTTTCGAGGTTATAATCGACTCACCGCCGAAATATTTAATAGCACTTACAATCTTTTCAGAATCGGTGGCCACGACAATCCGGTCGATTAGCCGCGCTTTAGAGACTTCTTCGTAAATATGCTGTAAAATCGACTTTCCCCCTACCACCGCCAAAGGCTTTCCGGGGAAGCGCTTTGATTGATAACGGGCGGGAATCACGGCCAGGACTTTTGGTTTCATATCAACTACCCACTTTCCCGATTCCTTGCGCCAGCCTTTCGATATCCCCTGAAAGCCGTAACATATTGTAACCTATCAACATACGCCAACACACAAAAGGTCAAGGGCATGCTTATCCGGCTTTCGGGTACCCAACTCAAGGCCGGCAAGGCGAACGGTGTGGTAAATGTAGTCTTTCAATAGAGGCACAAGCGAAGATACCTAATGGGGATATTGAGTGTCAAGCATTTAATATTTCAATTAATCTGTATAAGCCCGCCCGCTGAAATGGTTAAACATTTTTTATTTCGGTCGATAAAAATAACATGTGCCGTTTTGAAACAAATACCTGGGATTTCCAATGACAATTATCGTCGATGAATATCTGAAACCAAACAGCGTCTTGCTGGATAAAAGCGACAGTACATTCATAAAGGGGTTGTTTAGGGTCAGCTTTGACATTTATTGCGGAAATAATTTATCCGACGAATCCGCTGAATTTTTAGACCAAATTGTCCCTCAATCTTACGGTCTCTTTTTTTTCCGAGGCGAAACCCGGATTTATCCGGAGACATCATGCCCATTCCAGAAAGAAACAGTACTTGAAATCATTAGAAATGACCCGCGCGGTATATTTAACCGTCGCCTGCGTTGTGATCATTCCCCGCATGAGGAGGGATACAATGTTTTTGCCGCACAGTTGGGGCGGGATATGGGCGGCCGCACAATCGTTATCGGGCTGTCCGGTGATGAATACGGCGGCATTTATGATCTCAATGATGATTCCTGTTACGATCTTATAATAAAACTAAGGCGTTTTTATGAGGAGTTTTCCGCCTCCCGGACAATTTCCGATATGATCTCCGGTCATGATCGGTGGCAGTTTATCGCCTCCCGTGATAACAGTCAATTCGTATTTGCCGGGAAACCAATACCCGGTATGATGACAGACGGATGCACTTCCAATGATGAAATATTTGTCCGCAGTTTTGCTGAAAATATTCTGACAGCCGGCGGCGGCCTATCGCCAGAACTCAAAAAGAGAATAAAAGACCTTAAAATGGCCAACTTCCGCCTGGCGGATAATGAATACATTCTTGTCTCCTTCGGTCTCAATTCGGCAGAGACAGCCGACCATGATGATAATGACCGCCTTATCGGAGGTTTTGCCCATAAAATAAAAAACAGCCTGGGCGCCCTCCAGACAGCAGCCAGCCAGCTTTCTCTTCAGTATGGCGAAGTCATAACCGACGACGATTTAAGCCTGATTCGGATTATCGAATCATCGGCGGAAAATATCACCGGAATCGTGGAGCGATTCGGCACATATAGCACCTGCCGCATGAAATCATGCGAGCCGGTGGACCTTGGAAATATAATTTCCGGCTTGGTCACCAGGTTCCGCCGGGATAATAATACAGTATGCGATATTCTGCTCATCGCATCCGATACTCCGGTATTTATTGCCGGTGACAGGGATCAAATTGAAACCGCGGTTGCGGAACTTCTGGACAACGCCTGCCTATCCGGCCGGGAGCATGGCCCCATCAGAGTGACCTTGAAAAAAGAAATCGACACGATATTTCTGACCATCGAAAACGGCATGGCGCCATCCGACCGACGGCAGAAAATGACAGCGGAAACCATTATGGAGCCGTTTATCAGCACGCAAAACAATCGCGCCGGTATGGGGCTTCCTATCGCCCGAAAAGTTATCGCCGATCATGGAGGAACACTGGGTGTCGATAATTCAATCAAGACCCGTTTTTCGGTAATGGCATCATTTCCCGGGGTCGAGTCCCGTGAAGAAGGGAGAGGCCGGTGATCGAAACAAAATCAACGCTCGGAGCGCGCCTTCTGCTGGTTGATGATGAT
>DAOWOO010000292.1 GCA_030642025.1 Candidatus Zixiibacteriota bacterium
ATCTGGACTTTTTCCCCCTCTTCGAAATGGTTCCGCCCGATTCATTCTTTTTTAGGCATATGGAATTGAAAGAAATGAATATGCTGGCCTGGCAGAGACTGGGATCGCAGTACCTGGTCAAACTTGAGGTGGAATTCCCGCGTGACGATGTCCGTCTGAAATATCGGTTGTACAATGTCGAAACCGGCCGCGAAATAAGAAGTAAGGGATTCAGAACCAAAATCGACGACTACCGTGCCCTGGTACATACCATCGCCAATGATATTGTCAAGACTCTTACCGGTGATGAAGGAATATATACCACCAAAATCGTGTATGTAAAACAGAAGGACGACACCAAGGAATTGTATCTCGCCGATTATGACGGTTACAATGAACGACAACTGACCAACAACGGCTCCCTGAATATCTCCCCGGCCATCGGTCCGGACGGCAAATATATCTATTTTACCGGTTATATGGACGGCGAACCGAAATTGTACCGGCTTGAACTTGAGGATAACAGCGTGAAACTGATTTCCGGACAACCGGGCATAAATGCCGCCCCGGTTGTTTCACCCGACGGAAAATCTCTGGCCTGTGTTCTTTCCAAAGACGGTAACTCCGAAATTTATCTATTAGACACAAAGGGGAAAATTAAAAAACGTCTGACCCGGAGTTGGGCGATTGAGTCGTCACCGACATTCTCGCCGGATGGCAGGGAAATCGCATTTTCATCCGACCGCACCGGATCGCCCCAGATATATATTATGAGTATTGATGGCGGCGATATACGCCGGCTGACCTATCAGGGAAAATATAACGACTCGCCCCGCTGGTCGCCCAAGGGTGACCGTATTGTGTTTGCCGGTCGTTTCGGGGGGTTCAAAATCTGTTGCATCGATATTAGCGGCAGAAATTTCCAGATACTGACCGACCTGGGGAACAATGAAAACCCGCACTTCTCGCCTGACGGTAACCATATTATCTTCTCATCAAACAGGCTGGGACCGGCTGATATATATACAATGGATATGTTCGGAAAAAATCAGAGAAGGGTTACCCGACGAGGCGGCTTTTCCAATCCGATTTGGCTTCCATTAAGAAAGTGAGGTTACAGATTCGGTTAATTGAATAGATTTTTTTATAGTTGACCAAATACAAGAAATTTAATAGAATTATGGGCATTAGATGAAGTTACTGTGTAAAAGAATTATAAAGGAGATTGGGATGAAAAAGCTAAGTGTGTGTTTTCTTATGGGAATAGTGGCCATGTTCCTCGTCGGATGCGGCGGCGGACCTGAACCGGAGCCCGAACAGCCACCCATTATCGAAGAGCCGGAACCCGAACCGGAGCCGGAACCCGAACCCGAACCGGAGCCGGAACCGGAACCGATAATTATCACCGAGGCTGATTTCCAGGTAGTCTATTTCGATTTTGACAAATTCAACCTGGTTGATTCGTCCAAGGCGGCGCTGGATAATAATGCCCGCGTCTTAAAAGACAACCCCGGCGTGATTGTCATGATTGAAGGACACTGCGACGAGCGCGGCACAATTGAATATAACCTGTCACTCGGTGAGAAGAGGGCCACATCGGCATATAACTATCTTCTTGACCTGGGTGTCGGGGCCAACCACATGAAAACGGTTAGCTACGGCAAAGAAAAACCGGTTGATCCGGGACACAACGAATCCGCCTGGGCCAAAAACCGCCGGGCGAAGTTTGTGGTAATCTCGCAGTAGGTTTAAATGACTGGAAAATACTGGTATAACAGGGTCATATTCGGATTACTTGTTGTGGCGGTCGCGGCGGCCGTCTCCGGATGCGCCATGAAGCGCGACATTATGGTTGTCGATGAAAAGATCAATAATATCCGCGCCGACCAGAAGAGAGTAAAAGCATCTGTCGATCACCTGGATTCGCTTCTGACGGCGGAGTCGGATGCATCGATTCAACTTCGGGCTGAAATCAGAAGCGCTGTCAGTGATCTCGTCAATCAGTTTCAGATCCTGCAGGCCAACATGTCCGACCTGCAGGAAAAGGTCGATTATATCGCTCAGCAGGGAAGTTCGACACAAGGCCAGATGATTCGGCCCATTCAGCCGGCAGACACATCCGGGGTCGCTTCCGGCGCCCCGACTGCAATGCCCGGAATAGACTGCCAGGAATTGTATGATGAATCGTTTATCATAATGCGGCGCGGCGACTACGAAGAGGCGATTGTCGGCTTCAATGACTATCTAAAATACTGTGGCTCGCATGAAAATGCCGACAATGCCCGGTTCTGGATTGGCGATGCTTACTATACCCTGGACAGGTTCCAGGAAGCCATCAGTGAATTTGATCTGCTCCTTCGCGATTATCCCGTCTCGGAAAAGCGCCCGTCAACCATGTGGAAAATGGCCAGGTCATACGAAAAACTGGGACAGGTAAACGACGCCCGCGAGATTTTCCGAAAACTTGTCGATGATTTTCCCAACAGCCTTCATGCCAATGAGGCCAAAGAAAAACTGAGGGAACTTGGGAATTAATGACGACCAGGTTGCCGAAACTGCACATTACAACCCCGGCCGCAACCCAACCCCGCGGCCGGGGTTTTTATCAGCTTGAAGAAGAGGAGTTGTATCTTCCGGTAGAATACCCCGGAGAAAGAGGGCACTTCTATTCTTATATTGAATCCAACTCGGTTTGTCTCCAGTTCGACCGCAATGGCCGTTTGATCTTTATCGAAATCACCATTCCGCGCCGCCGATGGGAAGTAAAGGAAAATCTTGTTCCTCCCGAATCGGCTGAATGGGCAGATATTCGCTTCCTCGATTTTCGCGACACCATACCTGACCCGGTCATAAATTGCGACCGAGAACGCCAGACGGTTTTGCTTCGCTTCAGCCAGAATCCTTCAACCCACAATTATTATCTTGCCGAAAATATTATTGCACAGATCTCGGCTGGCAATAACCTTATCGCCGTCTGGGCCTTTGATATCAGAAACGATCTTGCCGGTCGTGAAATCGCCGGATGGCGCAAGAGAATTCATAGAAAACAACCCGCCGTTCCCCGCCCGGTCAGCACTCTCAATATGTAATTCAGATATGATTCATTCTCCCGGCCATCCGCCGTTAATTGTAACGAAGGACGGCAGTGGGTCCGTTTTTATATATATAGCGGTTCTTATAAATAAATTCTGAAATGTGGGCGGCAGATGTCTCATCTCATCTGCCCCAGCGTTTGAATTTTAACGGAAAATCTTTTTGAGAAACGCTATAGAAGTGTATAATATTGCGGGTCAAAAAGTAATCGA
>DAOWOO010000110.1 GCA_030642025.1 Candidatus Zixiibacteriota bacterium
AGATTCAGCCAGTTCTATGATTCGGGTCATATGATCGTAAATATCACGAAAATAGAGCGCCGCCCGATCGGAAATCATCGGATACTGTCCCCGGCTGATATGTCCGATCAACTCTTTCTGCGGCAGGGCAATACGTTTAAGTTCATAAATGTCGCGGCGGAGTGTAAAAATTGTCTTAACCGTCTGTTCGTCCGGCTCGCTCAAAACCGCTTTTTCTATCTGGTCAACCTCTTTTTCAAAATAATCAAGGACAATACTGTAATGGTCAACCATGGCGTCGATCAGCGTGTGGAAAAGAAATTCCGCCCCGCGCGACATAAGCCGTTCATCTTTGAGCGCCCGCTGATGGAGGCGGTTGAACAGGCGATGCGGTTTATCATGCACTATCACCACGGCATTTCGGGTTAAAAAGAGGCTGACATCCTCAAGGCGAATCCCATCATTGCGGCTGACACAATCGACAATCTGGAATTCGACATACAGGTAGTTCTTGTAGTCGTCAATCTTGGATCGAGCCAATTCGGTGATGGCATCCTCTTCCTCGATAACATCTTCGATAGCCAGCGGGTGGAAATGAAAGTCATGAGTCAGCACGTATGATTCCCGGTCATCGGGATCAGTCATATCTATCCAAAGGAGTATATTCGGATCGGCAAAGAGAGCGTCGAAATCGGCTATTCCGTCAATTTCCTCGACCGGCTGACCAGCTTTCCAGTAAAATGATTTAATCATACCTTATCCTCTTCGGGTGTCATTTCCGGCTCGTCATCGACGGGCATGACATCGGCTTTTTCGCCCTCTTCCCTGATTTCCTTGATTTCCTTCATGGTAACCCGCTCGCTGAAAATAAACAGGCAACCCATTATAAAAATCGGAATTAAATCTAGTATATGAAGGGCCAGGGCAAATAAAACAGCATCAGATTTAATGACCTTGAAAGCCAGAAGCGACGCCACTACGGCCAGCTCGAAGGTGCCGGCATTACCGGGCGTAATCGGTATCATAAGGGCTACCGTGTTAACCACCATCACCACCGTGGCGACAAGAATCGGCAGTTTGAAACCGAATGACTTGAAAAGACAAAATATAACCAGTATATGCGAAACCCAAGCGGCCAACGAAAGCAGGAGAGTCCTGATAAAATACTGGCTGGAGCGAAGCATCTTTATTCCGCGCGTGAAGGATCGCGAGAATTTCTTGAGCATTATATAGACCCCCGGCCAACGGCCCCGGAGAATTTTCTTTCCGAAGGCGCCGATCGGTGCCTCAAAATGAAGAATAAGATACAGCATTATCAAGAGAACTACCGTGGCAATGGCGATTATTATCCCAACCTGCCGGTACTCCGGCGGGAAAGCAAACGACGCCGCCGACAGGGCGACAATGAATATCAGAAGGCTGAGGGCATCGAAAAGCACTTCCAGAACCACCGTGGAAAAGACAAAGCTTTTGGATAACCCTTCTTTTTTGGCCAAGAGAACTATTCTTCCAATCTGGCCGGTAAGCGCGGGCATGATAATATTGATAACCTGAGCCGCCGAAAAAAGCGGTATTACGCGCCCCGAGCTGATGCGCTTCGTTTTTTCAACGATGGTCTGCCAGCGCAGCGCCTTGAAAATAATCATGCCGAAACTCAGGATCAAAGTGGGAATTATATAATATGGATTAACCCGTTCGGTCAGGCGACGGACATCGTCCATATGAATGTCCTTGACACAAAAAGCCAAGAGCAATAGGGCAATAATCGAACCCCAGAATTGTTTTTTCTTCCAGAACGCAGGCATAATATTTAAAAATTAAACCGGCCTTAGCCGGTTAATTTATAACATAATATTATAGATATGATCGATTTGGGTGTCAATTAAAAATACCGGCTAATCAGATGATTTCAACGTTCTCCTTGTTTATCCAACCCTTACGCTTGTTTTCAAAAATAACCAGATAATAGCCGCCTTCGGCACGCTCTATTTCAAATATCAACCCGGCGGCGCCATTGAACTCAAAGTCGTGATCCTCCCCTGGTCCGCTGTAAACACCGGCCTCGGCGGCCACCACCACCCCCCGGACGGTCATGTAATCGGTACGATATTTATAGGTGGTCATAACCGAAGAAACCAGAAGAACAATGACCAGAATATAGCCGACCGATCTGACAAATATCCCGTCGAACTGGAAGTAAATCACCGCACATAAAAACAGAACAAAAAGAATAAACAATATCGATGATATCCACGCCAGCCGGTTAAGTGTAAACGGAGATACTATAGAATCCATAAAGGTAATGAATGGATTAATTTTAACACCTTCCAGCGTAACCGGCATAAACTGCCGGACAAATTCGAGATTACCCGAAATATCATCGTCGGTCGGGTCGAGACGCTGAGCCCGGAGATAATATAAAACGGCGTATCCCAACTCACTCTCTTTAAAATAGCAATTGCCGATATTGTAATAAAGTGGCGCCGATTTATACCCGCTCTGCCCGATTTTCAAATAATCGCTCAATGCTGAAGCATATTGCCTGTTTTCGTATTTAACCCCGGCGGAATTGAAAAGGGAATCGGCGTTAACATCATTGCCCGAAACATCGCCTCCGGCCATGATCATAATGAATACGACAATTATAAATAATACTGACTTACCCAAGTTTGACACTCTCCAGTTTGACCAGGAATTTTTCAGCTTCAATCAGGACTTCCGACGTTTTTTCCTGCGGCAGTCGGGCCGATGAATACTGGGCAAAATCGGCCTGACGAAGAATCTCCCGCGCATTTTCGATATCCTCATCGCCGGCGCCGGCATCTTCGAAAATACCAATCAATTTATCTCCCGTCAGCCCATGCGGCGAAATATTCAACTTATCGGCCACATAGGAAAAGAGCGCCTGCCTGATTTCAGCATAAAAGGCGTCTGCCTTTCCGGCCCCGGCCAGTTTTCGCGCCGCGGCCAGACGTTTCCTGGCCATTTTTCGGGCCGCCCGCGAGCGCGCATAGCCGATATCAGATGCCAGTTTCTCCCGGTAGCGACTGCCTATTATCACCGCGATCAGAAGGAGCGCCGGAATTCCATTCATGACCAGATAGAGCGGCGTAACCAGAAGAAGCGGCTTTCCTTTTTCGAGTTTGCCCGGTGTTGATTTTATATATCCAATATCCCTGGCATTCGGATCTATAACCCGACCGGACGCCGGGCCGAACCGAACGGCTGAACCGTAATCATCGTCAACTTCGGCCTGTTTGACATTCAGCACAATCGGTTTGGTTTTCAGCGTCCGATATTTTTTTGTCTTCGGATTGAAGAAATCAAGTGAAACGGGCGGTATGGTCAGCTGGCCGGAGCGCCGGGGAATATATACCTCCTCGAAAATCTTGGTACCGCCCATAATTTCGCCAAGTTTTGAAATCTTTTCACTGCTGGAAGCCCGGTAAATACGAAAATCATCCAGCTCGCCTATTTCCGGCTCGGCCACCATCTTGATATTACCGGTGCCACTGATTTTGTACGTAACCGTCACCGCTTCATTCACCTCGACAGTCGATTTGTCATGCGTCGATTTGAGGCTGAATTTGCCGACCGTCCCGGAAAAGCCCTTTGGCTTGCCTGCCGAGGGCAGCGGCAGAACTTCAATTGTGATTGGATTCGACCTGACTGTCTCAGGTACCCCGCGGTCAAAGAAATTGTTAAACGCCGAGAATGGGTCGTTTCGCCGCTTTCGTGGCGCCGGAACGGAAACCGTCACCTGCGCCCGGCCGATGGTCAATTCGCCCGAACGGGTGGGAAATAAGGCACTGTTTATTTCTATGACTTTGTACTGCCGCCCGTCGACCGTTTCATAATATGTTCTCTGTGGTTCAAGCATATCGGTCCAGAAATCAGTCGTTTGCGGGGCCGCGTATTCCGGCTGCGAAAATAGTCGAACCGTGTGATAGAATTTGACCCTGAGCGTCACCTGCTGATTGACGTATACCTTCTTCTTGTCCACCTCGGCGGTGAGAAATACTTCTCGGCGCGAGCCGCTTGAGGTCCGGGATTGGTTCATTGCCTCGGGTGAGGTTGCCTGTCCCTGGTCCATCACCGTTAAAGTCACTTCATCCGAGCTATACCGATTACGCCCGACAACCAGCGTGACCGGCTTTATTACAAATGAGCCTTTTCGTTTAGGCTGCAGAAGATACTGATATTTCAAAGATGAAGTAACCTTCCCGTTGACAAATGATATATTAGTCGATGTTCCCTTGGAGTACACCTCGAACATGGACAGGTTCGGAAGGTTCGGTTCGGGAATATTCTGCTGAGGTCCGGTGACGGTTATAATCAGGGTTGCCTGATCGTACAGCCCGATCCTGTCCGGGCTGATCGACATACTAATTGAATAATCATCCTGCGCCGATATTGCCACCGGCAACAGGACCAATAACACCAGCACCGGTATTTTAAGCCGCACTACCAATCATTCCCCCCGTATTTACCCTTCGCCGGGAATCGCTGAAGATCTTTCTGTACATCCTTTTCATCATCGCGCAGGGCGTTCAATATGCGCTCGGCGTCCTCTTCGGACATATCATTTTCATCGATTTGCTGCGGCTGTTGCTGTTGTTGTTGATCATCCTTCTTTTCTTCTTCATCCTCAGGCTGTTGCTGCTGGTCCTGATCCTGCTGCTCCTTTTCCTCTTCTTTCTGTGACTGCTGCTGTTGCTGTTGTTGCTGTTGTTGCTTCTGTTCTTGTTTCTGCTGTTGCATCTGTTCTTTAAGCCTTATCCGCGTCAGTTCAAGGTTGTACTTGGCATCGACATCATCGGGATTAAGCTCCAGCGATCTCTGATATGAATCAATGGCGGCCTGGTAATCCTCCATTCTGAATTGGGTATTACCCAGATTATACAAAGCCCCGGCCTCGTATCCAACATTGTCGGTTACCATTGACCTCTGCAGTTTTTCGACCGCCTCTTCATAATTGCCTTCTTTATGTAAAACCGTGCCTATATTGAAATCAAGCTCCGGGGTTTCCGGTTTTTCCACTTCGGCCTGATGATAGTACTCCAGCGCCGATTTATAATCATCTTCCCGGTAGGCGCTGTTGCCATGCTCAACCAGCGAACTGAATTCGTCGGCGGCGGACAAACCGGATAACAGCAAAACAGCAAGAATTGTAAAACCGAATATCCTCATATACTATTTTACACCCTTCATGCGCCTTTTTTCGGAAATAAAGAACTCACCAACGATAAACATAAGCGCCAATATCAACGGATACTGAAACCGGTCTTCATACTGCATAAGGAGTTTTCCTTCGAGTTCCTTTTTCTCCATTTTAGCAATATCGTCATAAACCTTGTCAAGTTCAAGTTCCCCGGGGGTGGCGTGATAGTACTTTCCACCGGTGGCCAACGCAATTTTCTGCAGAGTCATTTCATCGAGCCGGGTGACAATCATCTCGCCGTTGTTGTCTTTTTTATACCCCACCCGATTGCCCCGGCGGTCGACAATCGGTATTGGCTCGCCCATCGGTGATCCGATCCCGATGGCATATATTTTGACGCCTTCTTTGCGGGCTTCCTCGGCCGCCTCAATCGGGGTGGTATTATGATCCTCGCCGTCAGTCAGAAGAATCAGCACCTTGTGCTTTCGTTC
>DAOWOO010000093.1 GCA_030642025.1 Candidatus Zixiibacteriota bacterium
CAGCAAAATCAGGACTATAAAAAGCAGCTTCATCCAGTCCTGGCCTTTCAAACCGCCCAGAAGAAGCGGTTCGCGCGACAGGTAAGCCGAAGCGGCATACAACTCCTCGCCCATCAGGGTATAATCACAGGCCGCGATAAAAAAGGGCAACTGCGCCGGTTGGGCGGTGCCGGCGATCTGAATCGATCCGGCGGCGTTGCCTGTCTCGGCCAGAAGAAGCGACTCGGCGAAAAAAGCGCCCATATATATTTGCGGCCGGTTTTTCGCGCACCATCATGCCATTGACGGTAGCCGTAAAGGCAAACTGCTCCCCGGCCACATAACGAACGATATCTTTATCGTACGCATCTTTGCGCCCGACTTCTATATATGCTTGTTCCACGACCTCCTGCCCGGCGGCCAGTACCATTGGGTAGCGCACCGGCACCCGCAGTGGTGTGTCATACGTGGCTGTAATCTTGGCCACCCGTCCCAGAATCGAAAGTCCGGCAATCGTTTCAATATCCTCAACATCACTGATACCGGGAATAAACAGCACCGGCTTACCCATCTCGGTGGCCCGGCCGACTGCTTCCTCGACAGCATCAATACCCGGAATCTTGCGAACAAACAGCTTTTTACCCTCGCGCGCCCACTTGGTATACAGAAGGACGGCTGAAGAAAATATCGCCATGAAAACCAGAATAGTAATTCTGTCGGTTCTAAAAACAGGATCATCGGCGGTTTGAGCAGTTGCTGAAACGGGAATTAGACTCGTCAGGATTAGAGTGACAAATACAACTTTGATGATTTTCAAGATATGCTTTTTTCTCACGGAGTAAAGATAACCAAATGCGCCCCGCTGTCAACTGCTTTCATCTGATAGATGCGAACAGTTCAGTATTGTCAGATTGATATATTGCTATAGAAGCTGGCCTCTGCCAGTCATTTTCATATTATCGATTAATCTTACGCCATGAATTTTGACTGCAAGCGAACAGATTGTATTTTTATTCACTTTTTTTACAGGAATAATTGACTCAAAATCAGTAAAGGCAATATAGTCGATTTCTGCTGTGGGACAGATAGATTGAATTAATTTAATCATCCGCCCTTTTAAAACAGCCGAATCAATTATTTTCTCATCTTTGACAGCTCTTTTGGCAATCCTTAGTGATTCATACAAACAAACCGCCTCTTTTCTCTGCTCCGGATTAAAATAGCAGTTTCTTGATGACATAGCCAGGCCGTCTTTTTCCCTGACCGTCGGGGCAATGATAATCTTAATAGGTAAACCTAAGTCGCGGGTCATTTGTCGGATAACTATCGCCTGCTGATAATCTTTCAGCCCGAATACGGCTATATCGGGACGGGTGATGTTAAAAAGTTTGGCGACGATTGTCGTCACACCGCGAAAGTGTAAGGGTCGGGATTTGCCCTCCAGCGATTTCGCAATTATTTCAACATCGACATAGGTCTGGAAATTATCGGGATAAATATCAGATACCTTCGGAATAAAAACAATATCTCCACCGGTAGATTTTATTTTATTTATATCGTTTTTCTCATCACGAGGGTATGCTTCGAAATCCTCATCGGGTGCAAACTGGGCCGGATTGACGAAAATTGATACGATAACGATATCGGAGAATCTCACCGCCCGCCTGATCAGCGACAGGTGACCTTCATGCAGAAATCCCATGGTCGGCACCAGCCCGATTTTTTTTCTGTCCGCGGCCAGGGTGCGGGTGATTTTTCGCATCTGTATGATTGAACTTACAACTTTCATGATTTGATGCCTATATGTACTCCAGTGTCAATTGTCCCGCTTCCATGCGAACATAGCTGTAATGCTCTATGAAATCGCCGGTGTTTATATATATGCCATCTTCCATATCCATCCGGATCGGCTGATGCAAATGCCCGATCAGAACAGCGTCATAACCTTCCCTGATCTTTGCGGCGGCGTATTTTTCGTAATCCCTTATAAATTCCAATGATCGTCCCGATGTATGCGTCCGCGATGATGACGAAACGAATTTGGCCAGCGGTATTCCCCAGTCGGGAGGGATTCTCTGGTACAACCAGATATTGACCCGGTTACGCAGAATCCTTCTTAAAATGCGGTATTTCCAATCCGACGGAGAAAGACCATCACCGTGAATCATAAAGATTTTCTTCTCCTGCTCGGTTATTTCATAATAATCGCGGTGGATAATTATCCCGGCTTCACGGCTTAAAAACTCCCCCAACCAGAAGTCATGATTGCCACTGATATAATGCACCGGCGTGCCTTTTTCAACCAGCGAGGCCAGCCTGAAAATTATTTTCAGATGCTCCCTGGGAACCGCATATTTGTATTCAAACCAGAAATCAAACAGGTCGCCAAGGATAAACAACTTTTCGCCGTCGGTTTCAACCATATTGATAAACTGACCGAGCTTATCCAGCTTGATATCTTCGCTGGCCTGGTCAGACGCACCGAGGTGAACATCGGATATGAAATAAACAGCCATCAGGTGGGATTATAATACGCCGGGATGTAAATGTAAAACGGAATAGTCAGATAAATATCGGCGGGCAACTACACCAGCCCTGATTTTTCGTCAAGAATCTGCTTGTGAATAAGTCCCTATTTTTTTCGGACAATAATAGCGACAATTGCCAGAATAACGCTAAGAATCAAAACCGCGACCATCGGCAAAGCCATTGGCGGATCGGTCCGGATACCCATAGCATAAACAAGTGTGAATATACCACCGAATAATGCAATTATTCCAATAATCAGCCCAATAAGTAAGCCCGAACCACTGCTTGTTGACGTTCGATACGGGTTAACTCCCGAATACTGATCCATCGCCCGTTTTTCCACCCGGCGTTTGAACCGGATACGGTAGTCATCGAATTTCTCAAGCATCACCCACCCGGCTTTGGCTTCTTCATCGCAGAGTTTCCTGATATTTTCAGGTTTCTTGAATTTCCCGAACGAACTCCGAATAATCTTGAATTCCCAGCCATCAAGGTCATTTTTATCATAAGTGACTATTTTTTCTTCCTCCTGCTGGGGCTTTTTGGTTGCCGCCGCCGCTATTATGGCAACCATCGCCCCGGCATTTGCGGCAATAATCGGAGCAGACATAATTCCTCCTTTTACCTTTTCAATAAATATACTGAATTCAAATGGGGAATATTCAAATAAGTCACAGAATCAGCCCACAGTAGTCAGGTTGATCATAATCTGAAATTTAAAAAAGTTGAACTACACCCGCTCCAATAGCTTTTTCAGACTATCATAATATGCGGTTTCCATATCGGCCAGCGGCAGATCAATAAATCCGCCGATTTTCAGCCGGTCGCCGCCGACCCGGCCAAGTGCTGAAAACGGGATATCATTTTGGACACAATGCTCAACCAATCTTCCGGCATTATCTTCAGATACCGAAACAATCACCCGTGATTGGGTTTCACCGAACAGCAGACAATCCGGGCGTATTTCATCGGACAATTCAACCGAAGCGCCAGTCATATTCTCGTGGTTGGAGATACAGCATTCGGACAATGCCACTGCCAGGCCGCCGTCGGAAATATCATGCGCCGATTTAATATATCCCTGTTTGATAGCCGACAGAATTGTATCCTGTACATGTTTTTCATATTTCAGATCAAGCTCTGGAATCGGACCGGTATTTTTATCAAACATAGTATGCAGGTATTCCGAGGCGCCCAATTCTTCCCTGTTTTCGCCAATAAGATATATCACGTCGCCATCATCCTTGAACCACTGCGTGGTGATATGGGATAAGTCATCGATTATCCCGAGCATCCCGATGGTCGGCGTCGGAAATACGGCCCGTTCGGGGTCTTCATTATAAAAGCTGACATTTCCTCCGGTCACCGGAGTATTGAAAATCCGGCAAGCTTCACCCATCCCGGCCACCGCCTCGGCAAAACCGTAGTAGATTTCAGGTTTATACGGATTCCCAAAATTTAGACAATTGGTAATCGCTACCGGGCGTCCACCGGAACAGACAATATTTCTCGCCGCCTCGGCCACCGCCTGAGAGGCGCCGATACGCGGATTAAGATAACAATAGCGCGCGTTGCAATCGGTAACCATCGTCAGAGCGCGGGTGGTTTTTCTAATACGAAGAACAGCGGCATCTGATCCGGGACCGACAGCGGTATTGGTCCGTACCATCGAATCGTATTGATCGAACACCCACCCCTTATAGCAGATATTGGGTGCGGCCAGCATGGCAATTAAATCATTATTATAATCCCGGTCGACGGGGTAATCATCGAGATTAATCATAGAGAGTTTATCTATATAATCCGGCTTTTTGGTTTCCCGATGATAAACCGGTGTCTTTCCTCCGAGAGAGAGAACATCGGCAGGAATCTCGGAAATCGTTTCACCGTTGAGCATGGCTTTAAAGATCCCGCTGTCATTGGATTCGCCGATTATAGTCGAGTCAATATCCCATTTATCGAAAATCCTGCGGACGTCTTCTTCTTTACCTTTTTTCACACAGACCAGCATCCGTTCCTGCGATTCCGAAAGGAGAATTTCGTAGGGGGTCATTTTATCCTCGCGTACCGGGACCTTATCAATATCAATAGTCACCCCCGCTTCGCCTCTGAAAGACATCTCCGAGCATGAGCATGTAATCCCGGCCGCGCCCATATCCTGAATTCCGATAATAAGGTCGTTGTCGATTATCTCCAGTGTCGCCTCAAGAAGCAGTTTTTCGGTAAACGGATCGCCGATCTGCACCGACGGGCGTCTTTCCTGGGATTTCTCGGAGAGTTCCTCGGAAGCAAAAGTTGCCCCGTGAATGCCGTCGCGTCCAGTCTTGGAACCGACAATCATAACCGGGTTTCCGACTCCGGAGATTGTGCCGGAAACCAGCCCGTCGGTTTTCACAATCCCGACCGCCATGGCATTTACCAGCGGATTGCCGGTGTAGGCATCGTCGAAATAGGTTTCCCCTGCCACTGTGGGGACCCCGAATGAGTTGCCGTAATCACCGATTCCGCGCACGATACCGTCAACCAGGTAACGCACCCGGGGATTATCCGGCGATCCAAATCGAAGCGAATCGAGTGAGGCAATCGGCCGCGCTCCCATGGTGAAAATATCCCGAAGGATGCCGCCGACTCCGGTGGCCGCACCCTGATACGGTTCAACCGCCGATGGGTGATTGTGCGATTCTATCTTGAATACCACCGCCAGCCCGTCGCCGATATCGACCGCCCCGGCATTCTCCTCTCCGGCTTTGGATAAAAGAGCTTCGCCATCTCTGGGAAGAGTCTTTAGAAGTGCTATTGAGTTTTTATAACTGCAATGCTCCGACCACATCACCGAAAATATCCCCAATTCGGTAAAATTCGGTTCGCGGCCGAGATATTCTATAATCTGTTGATGTTCTTCTTCGCTAAGCCCGTGATCCTTGACCAACTGCGGCGTGACTTTCGGCTGTTCCATCGGCTCCTCCGGTTAGTGAAAGACTGAATATAGGCGAGTGATAAACGGGAGTCAATCAGAATGTAAGAACTCGGTATTAATCAATCAATTTGGTTTGTGCAAAACGGCTATCCAATTGCGGCAATATTAAATAAGATGACTCCTGTCAGAAAAGATAGTATATTCGCACTATGACTGAAATTGTGAAAAAAGTGCGGCAGAATATCATTGAGCACGGAATGATATCCACCGGCGAGCGGGTGCTGGTTGCTTTTTCCGGCGGGCCGGATTCGACGGCTCTCCTGGATATTCTCCACAAGCTCTCAAAGGAAATGAACTTTGAACTGGCCGCCTGCTATATAAACCACAATATCCGCCCCCGTGCTGTCAAAAAGGAAATCAGGTATTGTGAGAATTTCTGTAATGAACGAAAAAATCACCTGACTATTGTCGATTTTGATATCCCGTCCTATGCCGAAAAAGAAAAACTATCACTCGAAGAGGCAGGATATATTTTCAGAAAAGAGGCGCTCTACGAAATTGCTCGACAGGAACACTGCCATCGGATTGCCACCGGGCATCATTTTGACGACCAGGTTGAAACGATTTTATTCCGGCTGTTTCGAGGGACTGGCCCCCAGGGCATTTACCCGATCAAACCGGTATCAGGCGATA
>DAOWOO010000374.1 GCA_030642025.1 Candidatus Zixiibacteriota bacterium
CATGGGTGGTCCGGACGCGACCATGTTCCACGGCAAACTACACGAGTATGTAAACGGCGGCAAGAAAAAAGTGATAGTCGATCTGTCAAAGGTGGAATGGATGAGTTCGATCGGGCTGGGAATGCTTATTTCGGCCTTAACTACCATGAAAAACAACGGCGGCGAGATGAAGCTGGCCAATGTTACTGATGGCATCCAGACGCTATTGACCATCACCCGCCTCGTGACTATTTTCAAAACCTATGACTCGCTTGACGAGGCCATCAAGGCATTCGGCTGATAGTTATTGGCCGCTATATGCAAATAGAAAACCCACCCTGTTTGTTTGGGGCGGGTTTTTTTATCTCAATGCCGGTTTAATTACGGATCGGTTTCATTCGGCGTCACCCAGGGACAGTCATATTGCCAGATACCTATATACGGCATCTCGGTATCATCGGGTGGAAGCGAATAATCTCCGAACTCCGCGAAAATCTTTCCGGTTCTGTTGTCTCCCATCCGGTTTTCAAAGGTCCCATAGAAGACTCCGTGCCCCTCTCCGCACATCGGGCACATCCGCATGTCATCATAGAACCAGTACCCTTCCATTTCGGCGATAATCACCGTAAGAATCAGGCCGGTAACCCAACCTTCCCAGCGTCCATAGTGGTAGCAATTATTGTCAACATTGGCCGAATCAACCCAGAAGGTGCCGAACATGTAGCCGAGCGGGGCGCCATTATGGTCTCTCCAGACTCCCTCAAGCCGTCCCTGACCGGTCCCCAGGCCACCCTCTTTTATCCAGGTACCATCCAGAAAGCCGCCGGGGCAGGCGTTCGACCATAACCTGCGGGAATGGATGGCTACGCCATTGCGATCGTCAACCTGGTGGAAATAATCAAGGTTGGCCAACTGGATAGAATTAAACCGAAACATGTAAAGATCGGTCTCAATCGTGATATAGGGTATTGCTGTAAATTTGTGGAACAACGGTCCGCGCGGCAGATAGACAAGAAGGTGGATTCCGTCGAAATCCTGTGATGTAAATGAAACCCATCCAACCGTGCCGGGAGTGGGACTGGGTGTGATGTAATCCTGTCCGTCCTCGAAATCGATTTCATATACTATCCGCACAAAACCATTACTGCTGGTTGTCAGATTGCCCGACCAGTCGGTCGTATCATCCACCGGCGGCGTGTAGTTGAACAGATAGCCCCAGAGAATGGTGACGCTGTAAATGTCGCAACATGCAATCTGGTGAATAAGCGATTCATCCCAGTCGGCATTGTCGGCGGCGGCCCTGGCCTCATTTTCAGTCGGGGCATATTGACTTAAAAGCGTCTGTACTTCCGGTGGAACGCCGTCAGTATCACTCCCCGCTGTATCCGGCAATTTCGGCGAAGTTGGCTGATCACTACAGCCCGTAAAAATAAGCAATAAGCTGATGGTTAACAGTGCTGTCAGAATCCGCATATACGCCTCCCTTCGTTAAAAACAGATAAACGTTCTGCTGACGAATATAAACCTGTCATCAGGGAGTGAGATTTTTCGCCAGTACTGTATATAATAAATATATCGGCATTTGTGCAATCTATCAAGTAATTTCCTGTGAATTGCTCTGTATTTTCATTATCCTCTTGAATTCAAACGATCTCATACCTATTTTTGTTTATGACCTGTCTGAATGTGATACTGCAATCTTGAATAACAGGATAGAATATTAGACAATGAAACATATACTTGAGAATCTTAATCCGGTTCAGCATGAAGCGGTAACCACTACCGAGGGGCCGCTTCTGGTGGTGGCCGGGGCCGGGTCGGGAAAAACCCGGGTGCTCACCAGCCGGGTGGCGTATATCCTTTTTAAGGGGTTGGCCGGGCCGTACAACATACTTGCTGTTACTTTTACCAATAAGGCCGCCAACGAGATGAAAGAGCGAATTGTGAGCATGCTCGGGCGGGATATCCGATCCCTGACGGTTTCAACCTTTCATTCTTTCTGCGCCAGGTTGTTGAGGCGTGAGGCCGAAGCAATCGGCTATCCGACGAATTTTACCATATTCGATGAAGACGACGCCAAAGCGCTTATAAAAACCTGTCTCGACCAGCTCGGTCTTTCCAAAACTCAGTTTACGCCGAACTCTCTTAAACATAAAATATCGGCCGCTAAAAACCGTATGGAGACTGCCGAAAGTTTCGCCAAACGCGCCTCGGGGTATTTTGAAACGCGCACCGCCGAGATTTATACACTATATGAAGAACGGCTCCGCCAGTGCGGGGCGTTTGATTTTGACGATCTGATCTTCCGCACCGTACAACTTCTGACCGGACGGGAGGATATTCGAAACAGCTATCGGGAGCGGTTTAAATATGTCCTTGTCGATGAATACCAGGATACCAACCACGGCCAGTACAAGTTATTAAAACTGCTGGTTGGCCCGCATAAGAATATCTGCGTGGTCGGCGATGAGGATCAATCGATTTACGGTTGGCGCGGGGCCGATATTAGCAATATCCTGAATTTTGAAAAAGACTTTCCCGGCGCTAAGGTAATCAAGCTGGAGCAGAATTACCGCTCCACTGAAATTATTCTGAATGCCGCTTCGG
>DAOWOO010000220.1 GCA_030642025.1 Candidatus Zixiibacteriota bacterium
GACTACTGTCTTGTTTTCAAGCGGGAACAGTTTATCCTTCGGGTAACCATCCTCAACCAGTGTTTTGACCACGCCTTCCACCTGCCATGGCTGGGACGAGCAGGCCGGGAAATACTTTGTCCAGGATAAATTTAATTTGATAACCGTATCCTGACTGAAATCAAGAATCGACCGGTAATCTATAAGCTCGAGCAGCCGCCGGTAGTCATCGACCACCCGCTCGGCATCGGTTTTAATAACGGCAACCTTGCTTCTTGTCATTATCTTTCAAATCCTATTGGTCTTCTGTTCAGCATTGCAATATAATCTTTCGCCGCTGAAAAATCAAACTCCCCAAGAAGTCTTTCGAGTTTTATCATTAGAGTCGAGATAGCGCCGTACTGGCGGTATTTTTGAAAGGCCGTCAAACCGGCTACGCGAGGATGTTTTTCATCGATCTCCCAGGGATGGATATAAATCATGGCGGGTCTGTTGGCGCGGTTTAGTTTTCTTATCATCCACGATGTAAACCAGTATGGAGCATGACGCAAATATCCGCCACCGCCAACCGGGAAATTCTTACCCCAAACGGTAACAGTCGAGGCCGGGAGTTCATATAGCGTTCGGCCGCTGTCCAGCGTCATCCGAAACGCCGTCCGCGGGGCGTCGGGCTCGCCGTAGATATCGTGTTTTATCGGAAATGTCGAGGAATCATATAAAAATCCCTGATCGGCCAGAATCTCGAAGGCCCAGGGAATTGATGAATTTATAGACCAACTTGGCGCCCGGTATCCGACCGGCATCACACCGGTAGCATTCACAATAGCCCGGACAGCCCGCCGGGTATCTTTTTCAAATTCCTCACGGCTGAGCAGGTCAACCCGCCGGTGGCTGTAACTGTGACATCCGATTTCATGACCGGCGCGAACGATACCGGCGACAAGATTCGGATATCGCTCGGCAACCCAGCCGAGTATAAAGAAAGTGGCCCGTACCTGATACGCCTGGAACAATTCCAGAAGTTTATATGCGTTTTCCTCCACTCTCGGTGTAAGCGAATCCCAGTCTTCACCGGCCATATTATCGCGGAGGTTTTCCACCACAAACCATTCTTCAAAGTCCACTGTCAGGATATTGGTCATCATGGAGTCTAAATACACCGTTACAGTTCAACCAAAATAAATGCCCTATTTCGCGGCCCCTTTATAGCTGTAACCGTAATAGTTGTAATCATAATAGTACGGCAGGGAACGATTAAGATTATTGACAACCACGCCGACAAATTTGTCTTTCCGGACGGTAGCCAGGAGATTACAGGCCCGGCTGACCACTGATTTCTGCGTTGCCCCGGCCTTGATTACCATAATCGCCCCATCAAGTTCATCGAGCAATATCAGTGGATCCATAACCGGCACCAGCGGAGGAGAATCAACCAGTATCAGTTCGTAGTAGAACTTCATCTCTTCCATTATTCGATGCACGGCCGCCCCATCAATTACCTCGGAGGCATTGGATAGAACCCGGCCGGCCGTAATGGCGTCCAATCGTTCAATCGATGTATTTTTTATAACCGAACGGGCCGACAGGCCATCGAGCAAAATATCCGCCACCCCCTTCTCAAGAGGAAGTCCATACAGTTTATGGACCATCGGCCGTCTCAAGTCGAAATCAATCAGCAGTGTTTTCCTTTTCTTGTGCCGGGCGGCAGTTATGGCCAGAAGAGCGGCAATAATCGATTTTCCTTCAGACAATACCGACGATGTTACCAGGAGAGTGCGTTTTTCACCACCATTAGCGGAATTATCAATATTATGTAATAGTCGGCGGAGTTCAGTCGCCTCCGGAGATTCCATATCATAGAAATCCAGAACCGATGCTTTTTTCCTGGCGGCACTCATCATAAGCCTTAATTACTCGTTTTTCTCAGAAATATCAATAACGGCATCGCTGATTCTTAATAATTCCTCGGCGGCAAGCTCTTTGGCTCGAAGGGATTTTTTCAATTCATGATTGACATCGACGGCTTGCTGAAAGTACTCCACCCCTCTTTGCCAGCCCAGCTTGGCCTGTTGCAGGTGGCAAACACCAAGTTCATGTAATAGATCAATATAGCCGGGGTTTTTATCCAGTTCGTTTTCCAGGTAGGTGATCCTCTCAGAAATCGCGGTTTGCGATGCCCAGTCAGACGACATTAAAAAGCGGTCATAGTAAATAGCCTGCTGCCGCCGTATCTTTTCCTTTTTCTCATCGCGAGCCGTCTTAAGCAGGCTGAAGGCCTCCTTGAGCTCCCCGTTATTCAGGGCAGTTAACCCGCTTTCATACACGGAGGTGCGGAAGCCGGGATCAATTAAGGTCGCCTTTTGAAGCAGATCGTTCGCTTTCGGCGTCAATTCAGAGAACATTGAAAAATCTTCCCGGCTGATTCCATTGTAGATATTGGCCAGTGCCAGATTGTAGTAAGCGTCGGCATAATAAACATTCAGTTTGACCGCTTCTTCCAGTTCAATTACCGCCCGCTTGCAGGAACCCGCCTCAAGATAAAGTTCGCCGAGGTTATTGTGATAATCGGCAAACTGTCCGCGCAATTCCACCGCCCTGCTTCCGGCCCTGACCGCTTCACTGGTATTTTTCATGGCTGATTCCGCCTGGGAAAGAGCCAGCCAGGCCTTATGATGTTTCGGCTGAAGACTGACCGCCGAGCGAAGAAGTTCCCTGGATTCGGGATACATACGTTTATAATACAGGGCTGAGCCGAGTTGAT
Source organism: Candidatus Zixiibacteriota bacterium (assembly GCA_030642025.1). GTDB lineage: Bacteria > Zixibacteria > MSB-5A5 > GN15 > PGXB01 > DAOWOO01. The sequence goes on from DAOWOO010000220.1 coordinate 2,741, forward strand.
ACATGGTCTCCGGGTTCCCCTGCTCCATGATATTCTTGAAGTTTTTCAGCAGGTATTCCAACTCCGATATTTTCCGGCCATGGGTGGTCTTGACAAGATTCAGGATATCTGTCTCGCTGATCTCCTCGGAATGAGGTAATACGCTCGAATCAAGCAGGTCACCATTCACAAAAAGGGAACTGCGGATGATCCCCTGTCTTTCATCATTTATCGTCTGAACAAGATATTCTTTTTCGTTTTCGACAATTCGACTGCTCAAGCGATATGGTTCCATCTATCCTCCCCCGCTTGAAATTTCAATAATAAAATTATTCATTCTATAATCAATCGGCATTCACTCGGTCATAAATTATCAGGGCAGTGGAAACGGCTCCCAGGATGGTTACAATGTCGCCCAGTGAACCCATTCCGAGAAATCCTCCGCGTCGACGATTAAGTACAATCGTATCCTCCGGCCTGATAAAATATCGCCCCGGAGCTCCCGTTTTCTGGTACTCTTTAAGGTTTATTTCCATTGTCTGTGTCTGGAATCCATCTTTGGTGATTACTTTCACATTTTTCAGATCGGCCTCCGGGGTCGGCCCGCCAGCCAGCGCAATGGCATCCAGAAGGTCTATATTACTTTCAATCTGATGTGGACCGGGCGCGGTGGCCTCGCCGACCACATAAAAGATATTCTTGGCTTCAATCCCATCGCCTATCGTCCGTCCGGGAATACCGGCCGGGGTTCGGGGAATCTCGATCGTATCATCGGCGTAAACTTCGGGAAGCTCATCGCGTTTACCGGCCGATAGAAGCGCAGAAACATTCACCACTTTAACTTCGCCCGCCTTATCCCCACCCCTGATTATCGTCACCCGCGTTAAATCGCCAAGCTCGGTAACGCCCCCCGCCTCGTTTATCAACTCCCATAAATCAGGTATTGTTTCAAATGTATATTTGCCGGGCGTATTCACCTGTCCCGCAATAAATACCTTTTGAAATCCATAGGAGACTACTCTGACTACCGCCTGGGAAATGGCCTTGTTATAACGCGACATTTGCCTGACAATGACCTTCTCCAACTCGGCAGTTGTAAAGCCGGCCGCCTCCAGTTCGCCGACAATATCCAGCGATACCTTGCCGTCTTGTCTGACTTTGACAGTGGCATCCAGAGTATTATCCTGCCAGAACTTGATTTCTATCACATCCTCCGGGCCGATGCGGTAGGCATGGTAGGCGTCATCGGCAGTTGCCGTTGATAATGCCATAAATATC
>DAOWOO010000399.1 GCA_030642025.1 Candidatus Zixiibacteriota bacterium
CGGTGTCGAAAAGCCCAGTCCATTACATCGGCCCAGCGCCACAGCGATTGTCTCCCATGTTATTATCGAAAACAGCCAGATAAGTTCCGTCTTTAATAGTATCAAAAGCGCCCGGCCGAGGCGGTACTGGGTTTCGGCATTACCTTCGGTTATCTCGCAGATATAATTGAACCGGTGGGGGAATCTCGAAATGAAAGTTAGAAGTGTATAGAGAAATATCGAAATTACGAATGGCAGTATGATCATCCACTTCGAGTCCCAGGAATCCGGCTCGCCGGACATATTAAAATGAGTCGGTACCTGTTCAGGCAGATCAGCCCAGTATCCAAAAAGCAGGAGTATGCCCAATAAGAAACCGATTATAGCCAGGGCTTCCATAGTTTTTTCAAACCGCGAGCGCGGTAATTCCAGTATGGGGCGTTTGTTTGGTGTCATGGCATCCTATATACTGATTTAGACAGGTGAAATTCAAATCAGTTGCATTGAATTGACAATATCACTGGCCACCTGTTTGATCGGAAAAGCAGACAATATTCCGGCTGCCGGCCACATATATGGGTTTTCCCCTATAGTAATATAGTATTGAGAGCAAAGCCGGGATGATCGAACTGTTTTGTATGTCGTTGTAGGCCAAATCGTTAGGCGGTCACGGCTGATTCCCATAATTGATGGCATTATCCTTGCAGATGAAATATCGAAGATTATGAGAAGGGGAACAAAGAGGATAAGAGTATGCAGATTCGATTTACCCTTACCTTAAATGACGCCGTCGTTCGCGGTGAGCGACTTGATTCACTAATTATTGATTGGACGCAGGAGGCCAATCACGAAAAAATCATGCAGATAACTCACGACTGGAACAAAGCGGGCGAGAATGTGGCGGGGAATATGGTTGGCCTGATACATGTCGGGGAGATGTCGCTCTCGATGGAGATGGCGTAGAGCCAGGTACTTGCGTTGCCCTCCTTTTAGCGGTGCGTGCTGAAACCGGCGGTCTATTGGCCGCCGGTTAATCTGTTTATCTCATCCAGTAAGATTTCCTCGAGTTTATTTTCCGGGATTTTTCTAATTATTTTTCCTTTTCTAAAAAGCAGGCCCAGCCCGTCGCCGCCGGTGATACCGATATCAGCCGCGCGCGCTTCGCCGGGACCGTTGACGACACACCCCATAACCGCTACTTTTAATGGTGTTTTCAAGTGGGCCGTTTTCTGCTCGATTGACTCAGCCAGTTTTATCACATCAATTCCGCACCTTCCGCAGGTGGGGCATGATATTATTTCAACCCCCTCTTTTTTCAATTCCAGCGCTTTAAGAATAGTTTTAGCTACTTTGATTTCTTCAACCGGGTCGGCGGTCAGCGAAACCCGCATGGTGTCGCCGATACCATTTACCAGAAGGGCGCCGAGGCCGATTGAGGATTTTATTGTTCCGGTCTGGAGAGTGCCCGCCTCGGTGATACCGAGATGAAAAGGATAATCAACTTTTTCAGCCATCAGCATATATGACCAATAGGCGGTATTGACGTTGGATGATTTAAGAGCGATAACAATATCAGTGAAATCATTTTTCTCCAGAATTTCCACCTGGCGTAAGGCCGCTTTGACAAATCCCTCGGGATCGTCATGACCATGTTTTTCGACGATATCTTTGGGAAGCGAGCCTGAATTAACGCCGATTCTTATCGGAATTCCGGCATCTTTGGCGGCTTTGGTAATTTCGGCCACTTTCCAGTCGTCGCCGATATTACCCGGGTTTATCCTGATTTTATCGACCCCCTGCTTTATCGATTCCAGCGCCAGTTTGTATTTGAAATGAATATCAGCGACCAGGGGGATCGAAATACGCGATTTGATCTCGCTCAATTTTGACGCGGCCCCGTCATCGGGCACGGCCACGCGGATAATCTCGCAACCGGCGTCGGTTAGCGTTTTAGTCTGGGCGACGGTCGCATCAACATCACGGGTGTCGGTGTTGGTCATCGACTGAATAGTTATCGGAAAACCGCCGCCGATTATAACCGAACCGCATTTGACCGCTTTGCTTTTTCGCCGATCCGACAGGTATGTTGGTTTCATATTCTATTGACCTTATTTGTATTCCGGCTTAATTTAAGTGATCTGTAATTAATCGCAACCGAAAGTTGGTTGAAGTGATAATTAGAATTATTGGCGCTGTTATTGTTATAGGACTTCTGATAAGCGGGTATTACCTGGCGGCTGATTATTACGAGGGATATAAAATCAAGGAATACCGCCGTTACGCTGGTGCTATAGTGGAAACCTCGATAGCCGCCGAGCTGTACCGTCATGAGAACGATTCATTCTTCCTCGCCCGCGATTCCATTTTGGATAAATATGATGTTACTCTTGAAGAGATGC
>DAOWOO010000064.1 GCA_030642025.1 Candidatus Zixiibacteriota bacterium
GTACTGATATTCCTGTTCGGATTGCATGTTACGGGTCTTCTCCGAATCAAGGCATTGAACTACGAAAAACGCTTTCATACGGGTCAGAAAAAATTCGGGCTGCTGGGCTCGGTGGTTATCGGGATGGCTTTTGCCTTCGGATGGACTCCCTGTATCGGGCCGATCCTCGGTTCCATATTGACCATGGCGGCCAGCACCGACAGCGTCGGCCAGGGCATTATTCTACTGGCATTCTATTCGGCCGGCCTGGGAGTGCCCTTTATACTGACGGCGCTCCTGTTCAATTTCCTGATCGGATTTTTCGGATTTATCAAACGTCACTTCCGCGCCGTTGAGATAATTTCCGGCGCACTTCTGATGCTTATCGGAATATTGATCTTTTTCAATCTGCTGTCTGTGATTGCCAACAGTCTGCTTGATTTTCTGCCATTCCTGGCCAATGTTGGTTAGCTGATGGTCTGAAAAATGGCGGTCATCCCTTGACTGACCTGTACGACTTTCGTATATTCACCCCCGAACAAACGATATATTTTTTAATGTAGTATATTATGTCTGATAAAAAGCAAATTGACACCGCCCTGGCCATCTGTATTCAGGAAGTAACCGAGGACGGCTCGGAACTGAATGTCGGTGATGAATACAGCTTTGAGGATATCTCGTTTCCTCACCAAGGATTTATTGCCGATACACTCGTCAATGTTCTCGGTATAAATAACATTGATCTCCGGTTGTACTATGCTGATCTGCCGCACACCAGAAAATCGGTTGAGACCATAATTAACTATCTTTCCGAAAAACTGAAAGGAAAGCGGGCGGCCGCCCTGTCCAATCATCTGAAAGTCCGCCAATTGTCACCGGATAGGTGGGGTATCAAAATGGATGCAATCTTTCGCGATTGTTTTGATGTCGGATATAAACATGTGGTGTTTATCGGAAGCCGCACCCCGACCCTGAAAGAAAAGATGATCAAGCTGGCAATCAGGCTTTTGAAAAAATCCGATGCCGTTTTCGGTCCCACCGTTGAGGGCCGGTATTATCTTATCGGTATGTCGGGAGAGTACCACGTCAATCTGGCTTCATTTGATTGGAGTTCACCCAATATCTATTCCGAGGTGGTCGACAGTTTCCGCGAAAAAGGCCTCACATGGACCGAGATGGAAATGTGGTATGCCGTCGAACATCCCGAGGATATCGAGTATCTGGTTCGTGATATTAACCAGTACCGCCTTGAAGGTGACGAGCTTTCCGCAAAGGAGACCGAAAAAGTCCTTGAACGCCTTATCAAACGGCAGGTTTGAGTGATGCAGCGCGAACTTCAAAGACTTACCTGGGTGCAGGTACAGAAGCTTGTACCATACCGGATAGACACGATTATTCTGCCGGTCGGCACTCTCGAAGCCCACGGCGCCGCCGCACTCGGAACGGATAACTTCATTCCCGAATCAATAGCCGATCATCTGGCCGAGAAAATCAACGCCCTGATTGCCCCGGCAGTCAATTATGGGATAACCCGTTCGCTCTATGGTTATCCCGGATCACTCACTGTGACACCGGATTCGTTTGAATCATATATCCGCGACATTCTCGATTCGCTGGCCGATACCGGCTTTGAAAAGGTGATATTGTTAAACGGTCACGGGGGGAATAACGAAGTTTTGAAATCGGTCGCCCAGACATATTTCTATGATACCCAGGTGAAAATCGCCGTGATACACTGGTGGCAGTTATGCGATGATGTCGTCAAAGAGGTATTCGGTCAAGATGGCGGACATGCCGGGATTGATGAAACCGCCATGATGATGGCTATTGACGAATCACTGGTTGATCCGTCGGTTTATGACAAAGATATGGCCTATACCTATGAGCCGGGTGTTGATGTTTACCCGATTCCGGGAAGTATCATTCTTTATACCAGAGGCGAGGGCTACCCGGACTTTGATATTAAAAAGGCCAGAGAGTTCCAGAAGGCGGTATTCGCCAAAGTCGAAGAGTATGTTTTAAACACACTCAGGCAGTGGGAAAAAATCTGAGATTTCCGATTGTAATTAGTATAACATCAATTTAAAATCGATATGCGGCCGTGAGGAAAATACGGTTGTAGGAAATATCCTCGTCTATTATCAGGTAATGATCAAGCCCGGCATCGGTACTGCCGTAATAGAAATCAGAATTGCGGCTGTATGATCCGTGCACATAGGCGACATCGATAGTCATAACCTGGTCAACCAGGAGCCCGACACCAAGAGTATAGCCTTGACGGCTTTTATTCTGGAACGATTTGTTATAGGGGAGAGGATCGCTGAACAATCCGGCGCGAAGCGATAAACCGTAATTCGGCAAAACCGCCTCCGCGCCGACCCGCGACCTTAATACATCGTGATAGTAATCTTTTATTTTATCGTTGTACTCTTCCATAATGATATTGTCGCCATATTCAAGCTGGCTCCAGTCGGCGTAGTCTATATCAGCCACCAGTGAAATATGTCCTCGCTGTATCAGCAATCCTGCGGAGAAAGCAAACGGCTTTTTAACGTTGTATTCAACCGAGTAATAAATGTCTTCGATTGATTCACCATCAAGCGAGTTTAATTCATAGGAGTAGGCATGAACATCCTCATCGATACTTAACGTAACCGGTGATTCCACCGCCAGGCCCAGTCCGATATTGGGGGAAATCTGCATGGCCAAACCAAGCTTGGCCCCAAACCCGAGGTAACTATCTTCTATAAACTGTTCGGAATGATAGATCAGCCCGCTGGCTGAGTCGAGATCATATTCGAAATTATACTCGTGTTTACCAGTGTACATCGAAATCGATACACCGAATGATACCCTTGGCGATAAGTCCATACCAATACCAGCCGACCACTGGTGCAGACCGCCGCTCTGGAACTCGCTTCCAGCGGCAATAATATCGCCGTATATGGCATGGCGGTCCCGATGTGTAAACCGGAACGTCCTGTCAAAGTCGGCTGTCCTGACCACACCGATTCCGACGACCAGCGACCCGCGGTAGGTGGGGTAGGGAATACTTAAAATAGCAGAGTTTATTCTGGTATTGTTACGGGAATCATCCAGCGATGATAATCCTGCGGTGAAATCTTCAAAGCGTCCGGCATAGATGTCAACTGTCGGGACGGCGCCGGTCGTATTGACCATTTTTCGTACTTTTCGGACATTCGATTCGTCGGTGTATTTCTGGCTTGTTAAACCGAAATTAAACTCAATCCGGGGTATACGGGCCAGGTTGGCCGGGTTATAGTACAAAGCTGTACCGTCAATTGACATCATACCCGCGCCGCCCATAGCCATCTGGCGGGCGCCGAATCCGAGGAAATTACCGGCGGTTATCTCCTCGACACTTTCAATATAATCGCCTTCGGCCGGTGAGGGGATGGAGAGGGCGGCCAAGATGGTAATCAGGGCAAGTACTGACACTCCCGCGCGTATCATTGTTTTCTCCCGCTCCCCCGACGGGGGGCTTTTTTCTTTTGCTCTTTTTTATTTTCTTTCTGCTTGACCTCGGTTTTGCCGTCGGATGATGTTTGCGAGTTTCCCTGGCCGCTGTTGACAGTGCCGGTATTACCGCCTGGCGGTCCCTGGCGGCTGATATTGGAGACCCCGGATGAGTACGGCGGGCGAAGCGAACTTCGCCTTTCGGCCTTTTTGACATTCCCGGGACGGGGAGAAGAATGGTTATTATCATTAATGTCCTGCGGGACGCCGTCGTACCAGTAATAATCCCACCACCAGGGATAGGCATAATAGCGTCCCCAACGAGGCGACGACCACCAGTAATCGGGGTAATTTCCATAGAAATAGCCGTAAGGATATTCATGATAGTCGGGATGACAACTCAGGCAGTCCTGCTGATAATCATGGGCTGAGTAATTATCCTCCGTGCCGGGATGGGTTATTACGGTGTAGCATCCGATTGACACCATAGTCGTTGAAATCACTGCTACCAGGAGGACAAACCATTTTTTCATCATTGCACCGACCTTTCAAATATGCCGATCAGAAATATTCGATATATGTTAAACGAAGCCCTCGCCCGAATGAGTTGACATCACGGCGGTTATTCAGTAGATTTTTAAGCATAACCGCAATTTCGAGATTTTCCGAATAGAGCCAGCGGATTCCCATGTTCAGATACCCGCGTCCCTTGCCGTAATGTTGCGACGACTTGTTGTCATTTAAGGCCATATCGTATTCCATAACAAACCCAATATTGTAATTGAATTGAGTATCCAATCCGACGAAGAAATTCGGGTCCTTCTCCTTGTCTTTATCATACTCCAAGGAATAGTTAATTCCCAGATGGCCTCCAAATGACGCATTATAGAGATACAATCCTCTGCTGATAACAGCATAAAAGCCTTTGGATTTGTATGTGTACCGATCCATTTCATCATCATGGAAACCGTATCCCTGGGAATTGAAACCAATGGCCAGCGACGGAAAGAAGACGCTTTCATCAATCAGTCTCAATTTGATATTGAATTCCATGCTGGGGTTCCAGTTCGGTTCGGCATCGGCTATTATCCGCTCGGCTCCATAAGATATCCCGATCATGAAACGATTGGATAGCCCTATTGCGGTTCTGCCGATAATCCCGCCATTGGGATAAATACGCATAACCAGGTCAAAACAGCCGCGCGGAAGGGTCATCGAGGTCGGACAATCGACCAGGGTTCGCGGCGGTATATCGTAAAGCGATCCTGATTCTTCAATCTGTGAATATACCGGATGAGCCATCGCCACCATCAGGCCGGTAATCAGGAAAATCAAAGTCAGCGGCCTCTTCATATTACCTCCATGTTTTCTTTTATTCCCATATACCGGCGATAATAGTTACATGCGTCCTGCGAATCAACAAAAACAGTATGCCGCCGTGTGTACTCTTTATTATATGCAATTACCGTTCCGGTTTAATATCCGGGTCTAAGTCGTTGTATTATTATAGGATATAAAAGATAGGCGGGGGACACCTCGCACAAATATTGTTCCGGTTATTGTCTTAATGCACGGTTTCTATTCAGGATGAGATAACATTTTTAAACATAGCCCGAAGCCGTTTTGTAACTGGACCTTGCCTGAAGCCGAAGGTTTTGTCTGTTTTTATTGATCTGACCGACACTCTGGCTCTTTCTTTGGGCACCTGGCGGCCGTTTATGGAACAGACAATTTTCATAAGTCTTATCCAATATAATTATCAGGGCATTACAAGACAACATTATGATGTGTAAATATTGACACCTGCCGGGTCTAAGCTATATTGCCGATCTTATGCTCGATATAATGAAACTGGCGCTGATACTGACCGGAATTATTATTGCAATCCGCAAGAAGGTTTTTGTCGGATATATTCTCTTGGCCGCCGCGCTGGCGGTCGGTGCTCTTTTCGGACTCGGTCCCCGTGAGATATTATACGGTTGCCGTGATGTTCTTTTCTCCGACAGATTCATCACTTTGTTTATTATTATTGTATTGATTACATTTCTGGGGCGATTGCTGAAGGAAATTGGCTATCTTAATAGATTGGTGTCGGCCAGCCGTGACTTGGCCGGCGGACCGAAAACGGCGGTGGCCGTTATCCCGGCGCTGGTGGGATTGATGCCGATGCCGGGCGGATCGCTGCTATCGGCGCCGCTGGTATCCGAAGTACTCACTCGAAAAAATTACCCGCCGGAATTCATTACAGCGGTCAATTACTGGTCGCGTCATGTTGTCGAGTTTTGCTGGCCGGTTTACCCGGGGATAATTCTAAGTGCGGCGCTGGCCTCGGTTCCGGTGAGTGATATCTCACTGCTTCAATTTCCCATGACCGTTATCATGGTGCCTATCGGAATCCTGCTGATGATCAGGAAAATAAAGGAACGGAACGATACTGGTGGTCATTTTTTCAGGCCGGTCGGCAGGATACTTCTTACCGTATGGCCGATTATTCTTGCCATTAGCCTATATGCCGTATTCCCAATCCGCCTGCTCTGGGCGGTAGCCTTGGCTCTTCTTGTACTTCTTGTAATTGAAAGACCAACAATGATCAAACTCAGGGTGGTGGCAAGAGAAGCGTTTTCGATCAGGCTTTTTTTACTTGTCTTTGGGATTATATCCTTTCAGCAAATGCTTGAGTTAAGCGGCGCCGTTAATTCTATTCCAAAGCTTACCACTGAGCTGGGACTTCCGGCGGCCACGGTGATTTTCGCGGTAAGCTTTACTTCGGGTCTGTTAACCGGCATGGTCACGGCTTTTGTGGGACTCTCATATCCGCTTCTGGCCGGATATCTTTATCAGCCTGATCTTAATATGGGCAATATTTTTCTGGCCTATATTTCCGGTTATTTTGGTATGATGCTTTCGCCCACGCATTTTTGCCTGATATTGACCAGCGAGTATTTCAAGGCTGATCTGGGCAAAGTATATAAAGTTATGTTTCTGCCGCTTTCAATCTTGTTTCTGGCCGGGGTTGTCTTATATTTAACAGGATATCCCGGCTGGCTCTGGACATTTTAAGTGGTAGGGAGGCATTGCCTTGTAAATTTTGGTAACGAAATTAATGGAACTTTATGATATGCCGAAGGTATCAATAGTAAACCAATTGATTGAGGTGTTTTGTGTCAGGCGAAACTGAAAAGCAAAGAGATTATATACTTTTTGAAAAGGTTCAGAATGGCGATATGGTTGCTTTTAATGAACTTGTGAAAAAGTACCGGAATCGGCTGATGAATGTTATTACACGAATGATCCATAGCAGCGAAGAGGCCGAGGATATTGTCCAGGAGACCTTTGTCAGGGTGTATCAGCACCGGGCCTCTTTTGATTTCCGCCACTGCTTTTCCACCTGGCTGTATACCATCGCCCTCAATCTGGCCCGTAATGAATTGCGTAAGCGCAAGCGGTTCAAATTCTTCGATATCTTCGATCTCAAGGGCAATGAAATGGAAATAGCCGTCGAGATGAAACCGCCGACCAATCTGCCGCAGGCATTGAAAAGGGCGATGAATTCACTTCCCGAGAAATATAAGACCGCCTTTATCCTGCGGGATATCGAGGAATTGCCGTATGATGAAGTCGCCAAAGTAATGAATATACCGCTTGGAACCGTGAAATCACGCGTTAACCGGGCGAGAGCCATGCTTCGAGATAAGTTGAAACCCAGAATGGAGGAATATAATGCGTTGTCGAAAGGCACGCTCCTGCCTGTCAGCTTA
>DAOWOO010000355.1 GCA_030642025.1 Candidatus Zixiibacteriota bacterium
ATTACTTGTACTGGCGGTATTATTCAGATTCGACGCCCATCTCTTCGGCGACAGCTATATCAAAGCGGCCAATTTCGGACACAGGGCAAACCCGGTTCTTCACTGGTATGAATTCGGCGGCACATTTATTCCATATCTCGTTTTTTCCATTATGAAACTATTCGGTGTGGCCAAAGTCACATCCTCATTTTTGGCTTTCCAGTTTACGTCATTTCTATCGGGGATGATCTTTGTTTATCTATCCGTCCGAATATCAATCTTACTGTTTGACAAAAATGAAGATCGGACTCTCATGCTGGCCGTCATATTGTCCACCGGGCTGACGCTTTTCTTCTTCGGACTTATTGAAACCACCACCCTGCTCCCGGCGGGTCTGGCATTTCTGGTATATGCAACCCTGAGAGGACTTAAATCCCCGACAATTGGAAATGCCGCCCTTGTCTGGACGGCAGTAGTGATATGTCTGTTTATCCATATCACTGCCATAGCGGTGGTACCGGCGGCCTTGTATGTCAGTCTGTGCTGTTTCGGAAGGCGCAAAAGACCGAAATACGGAATCGAGTTTTTTATCGGGCTGGCCCTGGCGGCGGCCGGAATTGCGGCGGCCTACCTGGTGGCGGCCGGAGATATTTTTATCGAGGCCCGGCTTCTCTTTCTATCCGGCAAACCTCCTCTGACCGATTACGGCATTTTCGGCGGCGGGCATTTTCTTGATATTATCAACCTGTTCGCCCTTTTTGTTCCGCTGTTTCCGGTATTCCTGCTGGTGATATTATGGGACATATTTTTTATTTCAGACAATGGCATTACCGGTTTCTTCGCGATTTTAACCATCGGTCAGTTAGCCACACTTCTTTTAATCGACCCGCTGAATGGTATGGCTCGCGAGATACCGTTATACGGTTCACTTTTAATCGGACCGGTTTTCTGGGGCGCTTACGCGATAGTCCGAGCGGCCCGGCATTTTCCCGGTCTGCCGGTCAGAATTGGTCGGTTGTCGGTCACTGCGCTGGTTCTTATTATCCCGATGCTGGTTGTCCATCTGTCACCGACAAAAACAATGGCTTACCTTGACGGCTACCTTGAGAAAAACGAAAGTAAGTATGAATCAGCCCTTATAGCCGAAAGAAATTATTATCTCATCAAGGGGGAATACGAATCCGCTCAGCGACGTGAGACAGCTATCCACGCCAAGGTTCCGGAATATATAGAGTCACAACTGGTTGTGGATCTATACGCTCACGGTGATTATTCCAAGTCGCTTATGTACGCCGATCGGTTGGTGCAAAGGTATCCATACAACCCGACCTACCATATGGAGCGGGGCAATGTCCTGAAATATTTCGGACGATTCGAGGAAGCCCTAAATGAGTTTGAAACGGCCATAACGCTGGCCCCCGAAAGATCGGATCTGTACCATTTCCTGTCGGAATTGTACCGCGAATCGAAGATGGAAGACCGCTGTCTGGAATCCATCGAGAAGGGGCTTGAGTTTGAACCTGATAACAACCTGTTAATTATCGACAAGGCCGGCTGGTATTTCCGAAAGAACGATTTAAAGCGAACCGACAGTCTGGCCGATGTCGCCCTGGTGAATAATCATGAAGAAGCATATGGTTATATGTACAAGGGACTGGTCGCCGATATTTCCGGGCGCAAAGATGATGCGGTGAGGTATTTCCTGAATTTTATTAAGGGCGGCCCGCATTTCCCTGAGGTCGGCCGGATAAAACAAAGGCTGGAGATATTATCCCCGGGAATACTTGACAGCCTGGCCGCCGACAGCCTCAGTCAATGATTTTATAGTCGCCCACCTCGGGCAGGACACCATCCAATAAGTCAATATCAAAATAGGCGGTAACCGTTTTGCTATCGGCATCATAGTAATCGGGACCGGGATCAAAGGCGTTGACGTACTTGGCGGCCAACCGGTTGGCCGCATAATCATAGACGCCGATTTCGTTTTTGTCGATTTTTATCCCGAATCGGTAACTGTCAAAGGCGGGCCCGGAAAGATTCTGCTGGTCGTACAGAGTGGATAATTTGCCGTCCAGATCTTTATCTTTACCGAATAGAATCTGCATATTCGGGCGGGGATTGTTGGCGGCGGAACAAACGATCTTAAGCCATTTATCCGATATCGAAATTACCAGCCCTTTATCATTAACCAGCTCCCGATCGGTCTTGATATCACCCGGGAATATCGCTCCGCCGTGGGCGGCTCGGGATTCGACATAATCCTTCATATCAGCGACAACGGTATCCCAGTCCTTCCCGAGGAAATCGATCAATAGTACCTTTATCCGGTAAACCGACAGTTCCGAATTAAGCGCGGTCGGCCCGGAAAATTTAAGGTACAGCTCCCAGAATTTTTCCCACCCCAGCTTTTTAATTAAGTACTCCATGAAACAGGCGTTGGCGGGGGCGGCTATATCACCGGCCTGATCTATGGAACTACCGGCTACAATCGAATCGATTTCAATAACATCGTGGTGGAGAATATACTCTCCAAAATCTACCATGACCTCGGGGGCCCGGTGCCAGGCGCCGCCGAGATAGACCGCCAGGCCGTCGCGCATAAACGGCGCCGTGGCGGGCGGCAGAGTCTGCAGTTTGAAATTCACCAGGAGCATAGCCACCCGGTTGTACAGCGGGAAGATAGAACTGACGACGGCATCGGCGGCGGGATCATAGGCCCCGATGGCCCTTACCCCGGTCAGAGAGTTGACGCCGCCTTCAGATCGGCAC
>DAOWOO010000411.1 GCA_030642025.1 Candidatus Zixiibacteriota bacterium
CACCGCTTTTGAAAACAGGGCCAGCTCGTTCTCATCGGATAAAAGAAACATGTAGCCGACCTGTTCAAATACGGCCGGGTAACCGGTGTCTTCCTCGAAATTGACCAGCATTTCCTCGGATTTCATCGACATCTCGATATTGATCTTATTGGAGAACTGGGCTCTAACACCACCGGCGCATTTGGCGGTGGCCCCGGTTCCCAGGAACATCTCTTTTTCAACGACCACGATTTTCCCGAATTTCATCTTCGCAAGCTGGAACGCGGTTGAAAGTCCAATCACCCCGCCGCCGATTATTACAACATCTGCACTACCGGTCATCTCAATATCCTCTGCAATTCATACGTTTAACACGCACATAGTGAAACTTTTCACTTGCAATTTAACCACGGCGGCCGATAAGTCAAGAGAAAAGGGGGAGATGAACGCTATCGGCGGCAACTGCGAATTTAACTTGATATAAAAAGAATTTATAATAGATTCCGGCCTATTATGAAAGCCGCGAAAAAGGAAAAATTATATCATCTGTTTCATTTTTCAGAGACGCAGATACTGATTACGCTGGCGGTAATTATCGGCCTTGGCACCGGACTGGGATCGGTATTTTTCACCTGGCTGATTACTACTTTCAAGGAGCTTTTTTTCGGCTATTCCGAGCAGATGTTCATGACCCGCGCCGATTCATTCAAGTGGTGGATACCCCTTATACCGCTGGCCGGGGGGCTTATTGTCGGGCCGATAGTTTTTAAATTTGCCATTGAGGCCAAGGGGCACGGCGTCCCCGAGGTTATGGATGCTGTCGCCCGCGGCGGTGGTGTTATAAGGCCGAGAGTGGCGATTGCCAAAGCGGTGGCGTCGGCGATCTGTATCGGATCGGGCGGCTCGGCCGGGAGGGAGGGGCCGATTGTCCAGATTGGCTCGGCAATCGGGTCGACTTTCGGGCAGATGTTCAAGATGTCGTCCGGACGGGTAAGAATACTGGTGGGTTGCGGGGCCGCGGCTGGTATTTCGGCAGTGTTTAACGCTCCTATCGCCGGTGTGATTTTTTCACTGGAAATAATACTTGGTGATTTTGCCATTCGCACCTTTTCGCCGGTTCTGATCTCGTCGGTCGTGGCGTCGGTAATATCCCGAGCCTTCTGGGGTGGCAGCCCGGCCTTTGAGGTTCCCAATTACAGTCTTGTGTCGGCGTGGGAAATACCGCTTTATATGATTCTGGGATCGGTATGCGGCGGCGTGGGCGTTATATTTACCCGCGCGCTGGATTTTTCTGAGACATTTTTTGATAAGCTAAAAGTCAATCCGATGGTAAAACCGGCCATTGGGGGGCTTCTGCTTGGAATTATAGGAATGTACTATCCCCAGGTGTTTGCCGATGGTTACGAAACGATCAAGCTGACAATTTACGGGCAAATGGCGGTGGTTTTAACACTGACTTTGATTTTTCTTAAAATTGCGGCCACCTGTCTGACTCTCGGGTCAGGAAGCTCCGGTGGAATTTTTGCACCATCGCTTTTTATCGGGGCGGTTACAGGCAGCACATTCGGTTATGCTATCCATTATTTATTCCCCGATGTTACCGCCTCCGCCGGTGCTTATGCTCTGGTCGGAATGGGGGCGCTGGTTGGCGGAGCCACCCATGCACCGTTGACCGCCATCCTGATAATATTTGAAATGACCAATGATTATCGGATTATTCTGCCGTTAATGGTGGCGGTGGTGTTTTCTACTCTGGTGGCCCGGCGTCTGTATGAACCGTCGATATATACCATCAAGCTTATCAAGCGCGGTATTTTTCTTAAAGGGGGCAAAGACGCGGCCATTCTCAGAGCGATGAAAGTGTCGGAAGTCATGAAAACCGATTTTAAAACGATTCCGGCCGACATGCCTCTTAATCAGATCATGCAGAAGGTTGAAACGTCGCGGGGAACCGATTTTGCAGTCATCAATGGCAGAGGTAAATTTATCGGGATGCTCTCCCTTCTGGATCTTATCGGGCTTCTCAGCAAGCATACGCTGGATAACCTGGTTATCGCCCAGGATATAGTTCTGACAAATCTTGTCACGGTTTCGCCGGATGATGATCTCGAGGTGGCTTATAATCGATTCGCCATGAAAGGGTATCGTATGCTTCCGGTGGTAAATAAAACCGATACTTCGATTATTCTCGGAATACTTCATCGCGATGACGTGATGAGCCACTACAACCGCAAACTCGTTGAATCAATGCAGCAATAA
>DAOWOO010000462.1 GCA_030642025.1 Candidatus Zixiibacteriota bacterium
ATACCGACGAAATTCGTGAACAGGGGATACGACGGGGATTCGAGCTGGTTGACCTGGGCGCGAAAAGGATGCTGCTGGCCCATGTTAAAATAAAATCAAAATATCGGGTGGGCAGGTATGGCGTTGATGTTGAGGGTTTTGAAAAATACCTGAAATCTGCAGGTTTGGCCGGTTCGAGTTCGACCGTGATAATTATTGATGAGATCGGCAAAATGGAATGCCTGTCCGATTATTTTGTCCGAATGGTGGAAAACCTTCTCGATAGCGAAAAAACGGTAATTGCGACAATAGCTCTGAAAGGGGGAGGGGTTATCAGTCAAATAAAACAGCGGTCGGACGTATCCATAATAGAGTTAACTGTCAAGAACCGTGATTTATTGGTTGATAAAATAATCAAACTGTATGAAACCACTTCGTAGAACAAACCCCTGAACGAAGCATTACAAGATGTGGTTTCGACATTCCGTCACATTCATCGATTGACAAAACCGACTGCACCATATATATTTAAGTAGTTTTCAGCCAGTCAAAATGACTGGTATTACTGCAATTAAAACCGCCTGCTGGAGAAAAGGCATGTTTCCCGCCGGTAAAAGTATGAGTCGTGCCGGACAATCTATTTATGTCATCTTTATTGTTCTTATATTGATGGCAACTTCTTCTATCCCCGCTTTATCTGATCCGGGGATTCGCGACACCTTGCGGGTGGGATCGGTGGAGGTTCCGGAAAACAGGGTTGCCTCGGTGCCGATATACTTTATTAATGATGAACCGCTTTCATCGGTGCTGATCGTCTTATCGTTTGACGAGACCGCCCTGACTCCCGATTCCTTCACGCTGGCCGGAGGGCGGCTTGATTATATGCCGGATGATTCCGCCATCTACCGCGATTCGGCCAACCTGGTTGAATTGTGGGTATATGATCTGGAAGGCATCGCATCAGGCGCCGGGCTTTTATGCAGTCTGTTTTTTATGGCTGGACCCCAATCCGGGGGAGAGACCTATACGATTGATTCAGCCTCGTGGCCGCTTCCTCCGCCCGGACGGATCCAATGTGCCTTTTCCGATATGAATTTCGTAACCATTCTGCCGGAAATCGTTCCCGGTTCCGTTACCGTGCAGGAATCATATATGTGCGGCGATGCCGACGGCAATAAGGCAATAAACCTCTCGGACATACTGTTTCTAATAAGCTTTCTCTATCTTGATCCGCCGGGACCGGCCCCGGAGCCGATTGAGGCCGGTAATGCCGATGGCACAGGTGATATTAATCTATCGGATATTCTATACCTGATCAGTTATCTTTATCTTGATCCTCCCGGACCCGGACCGATCTGTCCCGATTAATCTGAGAGAATTTTCAATCCTGCAGGCTAATTAGCGATTAAAAGCACACCATCCACATCATTTTTAAATTGCATTGCGTAAATAATAGGGTAAATTTAGTTTTTATTCGAGAAAATGGAGGAGGCCGCCGGTGACAAAAACCAAGGAAGACGATTTAAGGATTATTGATGAGGCCGGGGTACGCTATATCCGGCTCAATTTTACCGATATTCTCGGAAGACTCAAGGGG
>DAOWOO010000345.1 GCA_030642025.1 Candidatus Zixiibacteriota bacterium
ATACTATTTTTTTCTTCTACAATCGCCAAAAGCAAGCAGTATCAAAAAGTAATTTGATCTGTCACTATACAACACCACATAAAATAAAAACAACGGTGTTGTCAAGAATTAAAATGTAAAAAAACAAGTTTTTTTCAATATGCCGCCCCCATTTGGCGCGCATACAGTCAGCTTTATTTTAAATAAATCAAATCATCATGAAAAACAGCAATCTTTTATGGTCTTTATCTGATTAAAAGCATTTTTCTAACTTCGTTGAATTCCTCAGCGGTCATGCGGTAAAAATAAACTCCGGACGGCACGGGTTTGCCGTCGCTGTCGGTGCCATCCCAGGTAACCGTGTTTAATCCCGAGGGACGATTTTCATCCACCAGCAGCTTGACTCTCTGGCCGAGAACATTGTAAACCTCAAGCTGCACATGACAGGATACGGGAATGCTGAAATCTATCGTGGTAATCGGATTGAACGGATTCGGGAAATTGCGGCCCAGGCTGAATCGTTCGGGATTTTCGGGCGCGGACAGATAGTTCGCCAGGATATCCCTGATCTTGACGCCTTTCTCTCCCAGATCGGAGCCGTTTAAATATTCTCCGATAGCGTCAAAACTTCCCGCGGCAGCCTTCAAATCGTCCACGGTAAACACTGACGGCAAGCCCTCGATCTGATGATTCAAACCCCAATTGGTTCCGATCACCAGAAGATCGCTTTCATCAACCAGGCCGTCGCCATTGCAATCGGCATAGGTAGCTCCCCGGGGCGTCCAGCTTTTTGAGGCCTGCCTGTACCAGAGCGATGGTAAACCGCGGCCATCGCCGCTGAGATTCCAATATATACCCAATGGCAAAACATCCATCTCATTTACGATGCCGTCATTATTGGCGTCCCCGGGATAAACCGCCAGGCCGGTTGTGAACCAGAAAATATAATCATCCACAGGAGAGCCAGCCCCGACACCGTCCCCATCACCGTCAAGGCTATTGCCGACAAAATCGACAATGTCTCCGCTGACGGTAATTATGATCGAATCCTGAATCAGCAAACCATCCAGTGGCGAGAAGACCAGGATATTTTCCTCGACGTTATAACTTAAATCGCCTTCAACCGTCAAACCGCTTTTGCCCGATAATACCGAAACCATATTGATTAGACCACCCGCAGTATCAATCGGTTCGGACAGGTACATCCTGACATGACCGGTAACCTCGAACTCCTCCTCAAAAGCGGCCGGCCGGGTCGAATCAATCACCGGAGGAGTACGTTCCACCACACCTTCACCATAGAGCGGTATCGTCAGTTGCGGGAAAGCGGGATCATCCGAAACAATCATCACCTCACCCTGGAAAGTACCCAGACCGCCCGGGGTGAATGTTACCGGGATATCTCTGTAGCTGATGGCATCGAGCTGAAACTGTCCCGGATTAACCACCGCAAAACCCTCACCCGAAGCGTTAACATTGGAAACGATCAACACAAGATCATCTCCGAAGAAACTGATATTATCGATGCGGATATTGATATCTTTGGCGCTATCCTCGGGTACCTGGCCGAAATCCAGGGTATCCGGGATTATATCGATGATTGGATCGGAGGTTGATGTAAAATACAAGCGCAGAGTATCAATCGGAAATCCTCCGGAACCGATCGCTCTCATTACAATCTCATACTCCCCACGGGGCACATCTTTGGAAAGCGAGGCCGTAAGAGATGAACTGTCAAAGAGATTAACGGTTGAATCGGCAAATGACAAATCGACCGAACCTCTGGTTGGGTTGTTGTAGAGCGAGGCGTCGAAACCGATGGCGTCATCGAAAAGCCCATAGAGCGAATCGATTAAAAATTCATACTGAAAACCGTATTTATCGATATTAATAGTGTTATAAAGAACTGACTCAAAGCCATAAACCGTGATATAATTCTCTCTAATCATGGTATCGGGAGTGCCGCATTCATTGGCGCAAATCAAACGCACATCGAAAATACCGGGAAACAAATAAAGGTGATTGGGATGCTTCTCAATATCGCCGCCGCCATCGCCAAAAGACCATTGCCATTCAATTGGAGTGAAATCCGACGAATCGGAGAAATGGACCTGCAGAGGGGCCGAGCCGGCCAGGGGTTCAGCCGCAAAATCGGCTGTCGCGCCCGATATTACCTCAATATATTCGGCTTTAATCAGACTGTCCTCACCGCAGGCATTGATGGCATACAAACTTACGTTATAAATACCCGGATTCGCGTACTCATTAGTGGGATTGACTGCACTCGAACTGTGTCCATCACCGAAAAGCCAGGCATATTCGGAGACCGGATTGGGGGTCAGGTTATGAAAAGTTACGGTTAAGGGAGCGCATCCGGAAGTCTGGCTGGCGGTAAAATTAAGCAGCGGTTTGTCCATCGCCTTAACAAGATCCGGCTTGGATACAACCACACTCGTGCAGGGCGTGCTGATTGTCAGGCTGACAGTGAAACTGCCGGTATCCATATATAGATGTTCGGGGTCAATTGTATTGTATGAGAAATCTCCGTCTCCAAAATCCCATGTCAGCGAATCCCAATATCCCACAAGATTAATGGCTCTGAAATTGACCAGCAGTCCGGGACAATCCTCGGTCGGACCGGTGGTCATAAAATCCCCGCCGATACTGCAATCGGCATACTCATCCGGACCGATATCGATTTCGGTTGATAAAACGCGCTTTTGTCCCTCATAATCAAAAGCAAGAAGTCCAATAATGCCCGAGGAATACCCTATGTCTATTAATCCGGAAGTTTCGGTCAGATGATAATCCCGTCCGGCAAAATC
>DAOWOO010000372.1 GCA_030642025.1 Candidatus Zixiibacteriota bacterium
AAAAAGGCGAGACCCGTGACAGTCCCGCCTTTTAACTCTATCTATTAAACCTTAGAAACCGTACAATTCACCGTACTTGGTGCGCATGTAGTCCATCATCGGTTTGTGGCTGAGCGGCTTGCCGGTGGCCACCTCGACCAGTTTTTCCGCCCGGTAGCGTCGCCCGTGAATATGAATATGTTTTCTCAACCAGCCTTTCATCGGGGCGAAATTACCGATTTCAAACTGACTTTCCAGATCGGGGATATCCTCTTTGGCTTTGGCATAGAACTGCGCCGAATACAGGTTGCCGAGAGTGTATGTCGGGAAATAGCCGATCATTCCCCATGACCAGTGAATATCCTGAAGACATCCCCGGGCATCATCCGGGGGTTCAATACCGAGGTACTTTTTAAAGTTCTCATTCCACACAGCCGGGACGTCCTTCGGTTCCAGATCACCCTTGAAGAAAGCATGCTCAATCTCAAAGCGCAGCAGAATATGAAGATTGTAGGTCACTTCATCAGCCTCAATCCTTATCAGCGATGGCCGGACATCATTGATAGCGAATAAGAAATCATCGAATTTCACATTTCCCAGCGCCAAGGGGAACATCTGCTGGGCGCGGGGGAAGAAATGTTTCCAGAACGGCTGCGAACGTCCAACCAGGTTTTCCCACATACGCGACTGCGATTCATGAATTCCCAGCGATACAGCGTCGCCCATGGGGAGACCGTGATGTTCGGTCGGCAGGCCCTGCTCATATATACCGTGACCGGCCTCATGCATAATCCCGAAAAACGCCTGACCGAGGTGTTTGGGATTAAACCGGGTGGTGATACGTGTATCGCCGGGGCCGATTCCGGTGCAAAACGGGTGAGTGGTTTCATCGAGCCGTCCGATTCCAAAATCATAGCCGATTGCCGCGGCGGCCGATTCACCGAATATTTTCTGGCGATCAACGGCGTATTCTTGTTCGATTATCGACATATCCGGTCTTTTTTTGGAATCAGCGATTTTTGCCACCAGGTCGACAAGTTCCGAACGGAAAGCCTCGAAGACCTTACCGATTGATTCATATGTTGCCCCCGGTTCGTAGTCGTCCAGAAGGGCGTCGTACGCTTCCTTTTCATAGCCATAGCATTCGGCCAACTCGCGTTTCAGCTTGACCAGTTTTTCAAGATACGGGAGGAATTTGGGAAAATCTGAATTTTCCCGCGCTTCACCCCAGACTCCCTGGGCCATTGTCGATGTATGAGTAATTTCCTCGACTAACTTTTTGGGCACCTTGACTGCTTTGTCATACTCATTGCGGATTTCTCGGATATTGGCGCCATCATCGGAGAATTCATCCTTGATCTGACCGGATGCTTCAATCTCCTTTAAAAGCTCACCGATTTTTTCATTGGTAAATTTCTCATGGGCAAGCCCGGAGAGATAGGCCAGTTGATTGGCGCGGTTTTCCTGACCGCCTTTGGGCATATAGGTTCGTTCATCCCAGCCGAGCACGGCGGCGCAAGAGCCTATTATACCGACTTCTTTTACACTTTCATAAAGCGTTTTTAAAGCGTCCTGAGCACTCATTATTTATCCCTTTCGTTACATTGTGTTCGATTGGCGGTTAATATAGCATAAACGCCGGTAAATGGCAAAGGTTGCCGGGGAAGAGATTTAAATAGAGTAAACAGAGGATATAAATCATCAGGAGACAGGCTACACCCCAAGTATTTCGGTTAATTCACTTTTGTTGAGACAGTCCAATATCGTGATCGTCGGGTCTTCAGACCCGATGCTTATATAGCATCAATTGGAAAGATTGGTTTGCTTTTACCAAAATAAAACGGCGCAGAAGAATATGGATACTCCTGCGGAGAATCCGATAAACCTGCCCTGACCGGATTATTGTGAATATAATTTAGTTTAGAGTAAAATGTCTTTTCATTAATTATCGTTACTTCATCAAATCCCGTTTCCCAGAAATGGTAGGAATCATCCTTGCGGAAATTGCTTAATGGGTAGCCTAATTCTCTACATAAGACAGTCTTAAATCTATAAGAATAATACTTTTTTATATCCCGCATTAGGCTGGAGATTTCATCATTTTCAGCTATTTCCAGTAATAGATGAAAGTGGTTCGGCATTATCACATAACCGTATAGCCGGAACCGATTGTTGTTTCTGTAGAATCCAAGAATCGAAAATAGCTCACTTGCACATTTGTGATTATCAAATACTGGTAAATGTTTATGAACCGAAGATGTCACATAGTGAATTCTATGTTCTGTTTTATATCTTATTCTCTTTGCCATACTATTTGGCACCGGGTCTGAAGACCCGGCGATCACAGTACAATTCATATTATTTTTGCTAATATATGCAATATGACTGACAAGTGACGTCAGCAAAACAGTTGTATCTGATCATTTTGTTGTGGGTGGTAGACTCAGGTGCTTGAAAACCTATGAATCACCCTACGGGTGGATAAAACAGATACCGACAATAATACCGTACTCACCGGCCGGATGAGATAACGGATAAAAAAAACCGGGTCGCTTGACCCGGTTTTATAGTCAATAATATCGCTTCTCTAACCCATGAATGGATATTTGAAATCCTTTGGGGGCA
>DAOWOO010000250.1 GCA_030642025.1 Candidatus Zixiibacteriota bacterium
ATATAACGCATTCCATAATCCAGTTCTAAGACTATTATCCATTGAATCTAACTGGATTTTCCCCTTAGATTCAATTCCCATTCTTTTTGAAAACAATTCCATTCAGTTAATAAATCCCAAAGACTTAATGGTTTGCCTATATGGTTTAAAATAGCGAAAAATCATTGTTTGGCAACTTCAAATTTTCATTTACAAATACCGAAATAGATATATATTGCCTCATTGTTACGCCACCGTAGCTCAGTTGGTAGAGCAGCTGATTCGTAATCAGCAGGTCTGCGGTTCGACTCCGCACGGTGGCTTCTTTTACCATGACCGCCACATACCGGGTATAATGCAATGCAGGCGCTGTTTCAAAAGCTTTTTACCATACCGGGAAGCGATACTCCCCCGAGGTATCAAGGCAATAAATCCGATGGCAATTGGACCGACGGCAAACTTATCGGCAACGATGATTCCGCAAATTATCCCGTAGTCGGCGGGATTCCCCTGTTTCTCGGTGAAAGCGAAAAAACCGACTACCCGAAATCCGACTCAATTTCTGGCGACAATAACATAACCGGTGAGGAGTTGATTCACTCCAATTGGAAGATAATGCGGACTGATCCGGATATCGACCGTTTGTATAATGACTGGGCCCAGACAATTCTCGACACTAATGGAAAGATACTGGAATTAACAGCCGGTCAGGGAGGCGGCTTAGCCCCGCTTCTTCTGGATTATGATGCCGATATCCAACTGCTGATACATGGTGTCGATTTTCGTATTCTTAAAGGACTGAAGGAGTTAATCGACAGTGATGGGAACTGGAAGTCGGTCGGTATAACCCAGTTTGATGCATCCCGTTGTCCGATTAAATCAGATTCATTTGAAGCAATTAACAGTTTCATAGCCATATCCAATATGCGCCGCACCGGTGGAGTATTATCCGAAATTCGCCGGATACTTCGTCCCGGCGGACGGCTGTTTATGCTTGATTTTGAAATAATACCAGACAGTTTGGAACAGCTACCCGATTCAGTATTGAAGAAAATGGCTGAATTCGATCCTGATTTTGATAAGAACTATAAGTCCCGCCTGACTGAGGCCGGATTTGGAATCGAGTATTTCAGTTTAACCGAAGACCACCCGGTTCAGCCGAGAGAAAACTGTCTCGCCGATATCGCTGCCCGGCACAATGTTCAGTTAAAAATGCAGGCTTTCAGGATGGAAGCCAGAAAACCGATTAATATCGATTTCGATAATCACCCCTTCTCCGCCGACAGTATCCCGTAAACATGCTTTTCATATTCGATTTTTTCCCCGAGATACATCCGAAGTGACGGCTGGATATACTCAAAGCCGCATGACAAAAGAGCCTCAACAGCATTACGGTTGGTTTCGGGAACACCTGTTTTGAGTGATATACCATTGTGGGCGTTTATTACGGAACCAAGAAGCTTTTCAAAGCTTTCAATATTTATTGCCACAAAAGGTCCGATATAATACGGCTCTTTTTCTCGCGGCCGTACGACAGCATAAGCTTCGAGATTGAAATCACCGACAGTAAACAGGCCCTCTTTGAACTCATCGCAGAACTGTCTTACTATTCGGCTTCTGTCCAGACCGATCATTTTTTTATCAAACTCAACAATGTCACCTATAGCACCCTGACTCCGATTCGATTCAAAATTTGTATTTCCAACCGGTTTGCGGATAAATCTAAAGGAAAGATACTTATCTTTAAAACCAAGCTTCCGGTAAAGTGGAACGGCATCGATTACGCCGTCGAGTTCGATAGAGATGATTTTTCTCGACTGCAGATACTCTATTGCCCGGCGCATAAGCGCCTGGCCTATTCCTCTCCCCCGCACCGGTTTATCAACAATCAGGCTGGCCAGAAAGGCATAGTGACCGAACGATATTGACGTTATCATGCCGACCGGATTGTCATTGTCCCATGCAATAAAACAACCATCGGGCTCAAATGACAGCAGACGCCGATAATCGAAATCCCGATGCCCCCACCCCTCCCTTTGCGCCAGGGCGGCGGCAAAAGATGTATCAGAATCTGTCATTTTTGATATATTAACCACCGGTCGATTCCATATAATTTACACCGAAAATAAATTCCGGCGGGGTACCGTCAATCCCGGATATCACTCCCTGACAATATACATTATTCCGGAGAAAAACGGTAGAGCCCGCCGGATTAATTCTCGATCTTCGGCAGACAGCCTGTAATCAGGCGAGCCCTATAATTCGCAATCGTTACGCCATTCGATGCAACTGCATGTTGACGGCTGACCTATAGGAACTACATAGATATAGTTAATCAACTGTAAAATATCGTTCAGATTGTTATCACAATCACAGCTGAAATCACGATAAATCATCGGGGGCAGATCAAACGGAGGCGTTCCCCCCGGAGGATAAACTGCAACGATATTGGCTAATATATCAGCAAGATTATACAGTCCATCACCATTGTAATCCCCGACCATACCGGGATAGATATCAATCCAATGATCCTCCGTATGAACAAGATTGGTATCGACCACATAATATATGGTTGTATCAATCGCCAGAGAATCATACGGCGGCGTTGGAATCTGTATATATTCATTGCATATCGTATTTTCGGGCGGATCGGCCCAGTCTATGCACCGGTAAAAGGTGGAATCATAGTCTTCCACGGGAACGGCACCGATACAATTCCCCTGATTATTTTTAAAGCAGGGTGCCGGACCGCCAAAAAGTATCAGAACCGTTCTATCGGTCAGGGTATCGGGAATACTCATAACATCTATCGGTATCTTTATCAAAGGAACCGATCCCGATTGCGGAACAATTCCGGGTGTGGTATATGGCATATTATCTTCAGCCCGGGCGGTAATTCTGATATTATATTCTGTACCCAAATGCTCGACATTTACATATTCCCAACCGCTTATTAACGTTCCACTGGTGTCAAATGATTCTTGAAAGAAAATGACATTGGGTCGATCCATAACCAGAAGAAATTCAAACGCCACCACAGTATCATTATAATTGGCCATATTCACTTCGATAATCTTCCCGGTTTCACAGGGACAGGCATTAAGTGAATCGGACAATGATAAATGCAAATCAGGCGTTTGAGCAAAGATCGTTGCTGATAAAGCAAAAAACGACAGTAAAACTAAAACACTCGATAAAGCACACCGATTAAAACGACTACATAAGGACATAGCACTTCCTCCAAAAATATTCAGTTTTGAAATGCTTTAGCAGTCCTGTGCTACGATCAATCAACCTCTTCGGTCAGGTTTAGAAGTAAATCCAATCAGGTCATCCAAGACCATATTAATAAAAATATATCGCTGAATATGCATTTTGTCAAGTCAAAAAAGGCGTATTGTCAAGGCCGAATTGCCTCACAATTAATGTTACCGAAGAGTCTGTAAATCAGGGGTGTAAATGATACGTTGCCTCATAATTGATGTTACCGAAAGGAGACATGATTATGGGTGGAGATTCAAGGCGAGAATACCTAAGAGCGATACGGCAACGCTATTCTGAAGCCACCAAAGGAGATAAAGGACTGATACTTCAGGAGTTCTGTGAGGTCTGTAAGTACCATCGTAAACATGTCATTCGACTACTGAATCAACGGAAAAAGGGGCCGACAAAGCGTCCGGGCCGAAGACCC
>DAOWOO010000016.1 GCA_030642025.1 Candidatus Zixiibacteriota bacterium
ACCATTCTATATTATCA
Source organism: Candidatus Zixiibacteriota bacterium (assembly GCA_030642025.1). GTDB lineage: Bacteria > Zixibacteria > MSB-5A5 > GN15 > PGXB01 > DAOWOO01. The sequence continues at coordinate 18 of DAOWOO010000016.1, forward strand.
CTCATACTCTACCTGCCTTTTTGCCCCTTTAATTCATACTCTTCGTAGCAGCACAATCGGACGGCTGAACACACCCGCTTTATCAAGGGGCTGATTTAAATCCCAGTTATTCCACCACCCGACAAACTCGAAATGCAGATGATTATTTATAAAACTCAAAAACTCCTGTGGATAAATCCCCCGGCGAATAGCTTTATCTGTTATTTTATGCTGATTACCGTTATCATCAACTTCGAGGACAAGCTGCTCCTCAACTGTCTGCCCGGTGCGGCTGATAATCCGGCATGAATGCGTCGTCTTCACCTTGATACCATCGCGCTCCATCTCCCAGCTGTCGCTGTCACCGTCCCGCAGGGGTTCATCCTGAATGCACCAATCAAGCAGATAAAGCCCGCCTTCGGTTAATACTTCGGCAACAGTATTAAAATGGGCTTCAAGTTCTGAGGTACTTGTCACGAATAGCGACCCCAGCATTATAAACACAAATTCAACTTTTTTATCAAACGCAAAATCATTCATATTCGCCCGAAAGAGATTGACATCAATACCGGCACGCTCAGCCTTTAAACGACTATATTCAAGCATGATTGTGTTCAGATCAAGACCGTTGTACAAATATCCTCGTTTTACCAGCTCTTCCATATGCGGGCTGTTGCCGCATCCCAATTCCAGAACCGACTTTACAGGAACTCCGGAAAAAAGCTGAAAACACTTCTCAAACAAATCAACTTCAGAGGGAATATCCCTGAAGCCAAATGCTATTTCATAGTAAAGCGGGTTATCATATAATTCCGGCATGGCATTAATCACTTTCACTAAATGCAATCATTAATATTTCCAATTATCCATCACTCCGTACCATGTCTCCGTTTCATCCCGGCTTAAAATAATATATTCATCCGAGCGCGGTTCCGCCCCGGCTTCGGTAAATTCCTTATCGATATGTTTCCAATTGGCCGGGAGGTAACGCGAGATATGAATTATATGCACATCCGGCTTACGATCATAAAAAAGAGGATTCGAATGACGAATAAGGGTACTATCCATACTCAGGAAGAAGAATGCATCGGCGCGCGGTGCAAACTGCACGACAAGCGGCCGATTATCATCAGCAACAGATAACAGGTATTCTTTTACACTGGATATATCCGCGTCCGTGACATAGTCGGCGCCGTTGGGAAGATACATGGTATGGTATTCCATCCGGTTTGGATAATGCACCAGGTTTTCGATATTGTCGTTTTTATAGTTCCAGCATAAAAGAAGCAGAAAGAACAACCCGGTGAAGGCCCATTTAAGCGCCCTCGATTGAAACGGCGTCTGCCGATGTGTAAAATCAATCCAGACCTGTATGAAAATCATTGAGAATATCAGATAGGCAATACTGTAGAAGACATCGTACCACATCTCCAGCCCGATCCTGAAAATCAGCCAGCAGGGAACGGCCAGCGCCATAAGCGTGATTACCGGCATCTTTTTCTTGATGCAGTAAACCGATGCGCCGAGCACCATCATCCCTACCAGGACGTTTTCCATCGAGTTGAACTGGCTCCAGATACCGCGCGACATTTTGCGCCCGAACTGGAATGACATATCATGTACAAATGCCTCCCGGTTGAGCAAAGCATATATCATATAACCAATCCATATCAATGCGGCTATCGCTGTCATAACTCTACCGGTAGGGCCAATTCGCTTCCATTTATATCCGAGGGCGCGATTCATCACGGCGTACACAACCCCGCCGGCGATAAATAATAATCCGTTAAAATGTACCACCGGCGTTACGGCCAGAACCGACAGCCCCTCGATTACCGACCCGCGCTGAATCAGGTAAAAGGCGACACAGACCATCAAAAGCAACAATGCTTCCATGCGGGCCACATTCCCGCAGGCTATAAAGCTGGCGTTGGTGAACCATATACCGCACAAAAGCACCGTCATAATCGGGTAACCGTACCGCCTTATTATCATGACCAGAAACACAAATGATACAATCACCATTAAAAGCGACATGGTTCGCGCGATTCCAAGCGAAACACCGAATATCTTGAAGAAAAAGCCCAGCACGATAAAATATCCCGGCGGCATCCAGAATACGGCCCGGTCGGGGTTCAGTTCAGGCGATTGCAGGGTATTGTTATCGGCAAACGCTTTTGCCTGCCAGATAAAGTGTGACTCATCCGGCCAGGGAGTGGGGAAACTGTAATATCCGTAAAGATGCACGGCCACATGGACGGCGATCGATACAATAAGAATTCCGAAAAATATCGTGGCCCGAAGCTTCTGACTGTTTATAAAATCAAATCGCCCCATTCCCGATTTTGAACGAGGATTGATTCCCACCGATGGTCTTACGTCCACTCTGAATTCCTGTCTCGATTTATAACCCGAAATATTGTGTGGACATAATAATGCAAATACCTGACGGCTTGTCAATGCCGTCGGCTTTTAATTCATTTTTTCGATTTCGAACCCGCTGATGGGTCTTTAATCCATTCGACAATATCAGTGATTACCGCCTTGTCCACATGACCGGGGATTTCATAGTCCGACGGCGCCGGTGTGCCCTCACCCTCCATAAACAGATGGTTCAGCTTCAGGTATGATTTAAACCTTATATTTTTATTAGAAGACAATCCTTCCTGCCAGATTTTATAATCGGCTTTTGTCACCTGGTAATCACGCTGACCGGCAAGAATCAGCATCGGCTGTTTCAGTTCTTTGCACTCCCTGATCGGCTGGTAGCTCTTGAAATAATCCCAGTAAGCCGCCGGGACGCCCATCGGAAGATCCTCGGCGGGAATATCGTGCGTGACACTCAGGCTTTTCACATTCAGAACCTGCAACTTGATATCTTCAAGCAGCTTCCGTTCCTCATCAGAAAGGTCGCCATCAAGGCGTAAAATATAAATCATCTGCTCCAGGTACAGATCCTCAAGCGGGCGCGGCGATCCGGCCAGCATGACAAACCCTGCGATCTCCGGATCACTGGTCCCGATTCGGGGAAGCATCGTTCCGCCCAGGCTGTGGCCGATCACAAATATTTTTTTCGCGTCTATTTTGTCGATTCCGCGAAGCAGTTCAACCGCCAGGAGAGCGTCGTCGATTACTTCTTCTTTGGCTGTAAGGGTATTAGCCAGCGCGGCCATTTTTGATTGATACACCCGCGTACGTTTGTCATAGCGCAGGACAGCAATCCCATTTGAGGCCAGCCCCCAGGCGATATCCCGAAAAGGTTTATTGGGGCCAAGAGTCTCATCACGGTCATTCGGCCCTGAACCGTGAACCAGCACCACGGCCGGAAACTGACCGTCACCGTCAGGCAGAGTAAGCGTTCCCTGAAGTGCCCACTCGCCGGAGCCGACCGTTACCTCTTTTTCCTCGAATAAATCTTTCAGGGCATAATCGGGCGGAGCGAAGTCATAATCCTGTTTTGGCGGGACAAAAAACTGCCCGGCGATTTTCTTGGACGGGTCGAACACAACCTTGATATCATAATTGGCATTTTCAAACTCACAGGTGACAAAATATATGTCATACTGTTGGAATTTCTCAGAGCGAACACCCAGTTGCTTTTTGAATTTTCCAATCTGAGATGTAAAGCTATTCCAGACCTCGGCCATCTTCTCCGGCGGTGCAACTGACTTCATGGTAGAATCGAAATTTTCAGTCGCCTTTTCAAACTCACCGGCGGCGAGATTATTTACAAATTCACGAGCGGCTATTTCCAGTTCATCTACTTGATTAATGACCTGTGAGATTGAAAGACTGAATGACAGTGGTACAATGACAATAAATATAAAAGATATTTTAAGTATCTTCATGGCTCTTCCCTTCCTGTTGACGGCTTATTCATTTTGATAAATATACAAAGATTAGGCGTGAAAATTCAAATCATAAAAGGGCGTTCATGACAAACGCCCCTTTTAAATAACCGGGGAGAAAAAGTAACCAGATCGGCATAAATGACTGTGAAGTAATTATACCGTCCCTTTTATTTATATCTTATACGCCCAGCTTCTTCAATATCTCAGGAATATCCTTGAATGTCCTGGCCGGGTGAGCGCCCGCGGCGGCTAAAGCATCAAGTTTTTCTTTGGCCGTCCCCATCTTACCCTCGACAATCGCCCCGGCATGCCCCATCCGCTTACCCTGAGGAGCGAATATCCCGCCGATCATGGCGATAACCGGTGTTTTCATCCTCGATATCTGGTCGCAGGCGCGTTCCTCATATACTCCGCCGATCTCGCCTGTCATAACCACCGCTCTGGTCTTTTCGTCGGCGTCGAACATGGCCAGTATTTCATCGAAAGTGGAACCCAGGATCGGATCACCACCCAAGCCGACACAGGTGGTCTCGCCGTATCCTGAACGGGTCAGGGTGTCGGCGATATAATATGTAATTGAACCCGACCGGCTAACCGTGCCGACCCGTCCGGCTGTGAAGGCAATATCCGGCATAATGCCGAGATTAGCCTCACCGGGAGTGATAATTCCGGCGGTGTTGCCGCCCAGTACGGTGCAGCCATGTTTCATCGCTTCTTTACGGACTAACAGCATATCATGAATCGGGATATGTTCGGGAACAACCACGACAAATTTCACACCGGCTCTGATTGATTCGATAGCCGCATCTTTTACAAAACGGGCAGGGAGGAAAATAACCGAGGTATCCGCGCCGGTTCCGCCGACACATTCAGCCACCGTATCAAACACCGGTCTGCCTTCGACTTCCCGGCCACCCTTACCCGGCGTGGTGCCGCCGACAATGTTGGTTCCGTAGGCGATCATTCTTTTGGTATGAAACGATCCGGCTCCGCCGGTGATACCCTGCACCATCACTTTTGAGTTTTTGTCAACGAGGATAGCCATCAGTTACCCCCTTCCGCTATTCTGGCCAGTTCAACGGCACGTTTGGAAATCTCCTCAATCGGTGTTTCAATACCGTGGAATTCAAAATTTTTAAACAGTTCCGGGTTCTCTTTTTTCGCTTCATCGAAGAGCCTGACCCCTTCCTGCCACATATTTCCGGTCATCCGGCAAACCATCGGCTTGGATAAACCATGTTCCTTGAGAAACATCGTCACCCCCTTGGCGAAATCATCGCAGCGAGATATCCCCCCGAAACGCGCACCGAAAATAACCTTGACATTGGGATTTTCATTGAGAAGAACCAACATTCGGGCCAGGCGCTCCGGAGTAGGCCCGCCGCCGGAATCCATAAAATTGGCCGGTTTGCCACCATAATATTGAATGAAATCATTACCCATAATACCGAACCCGGCCCCGCCGGGGAACATGCCGATATTGCCGTCAAGATCAAGGTACGGGATTCCCCACTCAGTCGCCTGTTGCTCACGCGGGGTCATCTCGCCCTCTTCGTGACGTTTTTCAATCCCCATATCGGCCAGGTCAGGATGCCGGAATACGGCGTCATCGTCCAGCGATATTCGGCTGTCGGCGGCAATCAGCTTGCCGTCGCCGGTTATGACCAGCGGATTTATCTCGGCCAGCTTGGCATCGTAAGCTTTGAACAGTTTCAAAAGGTTGACCACAATCGGCGTTGCCTGTTTGGTCAATTCCGATGATATCCCGATTTTCTTTGCTATTTCAATAGCGTCAAAACCGTACAGTTCCTCGTCGATATCAAGCGACTTGCGAAAAATCTTTTCCGGAGACTTCTCGGCGATTTCCTCAATGTCAACACCGCCCTCGCCGGAGGCAATAATCACCAGTTTATAATTAAGCCGGTCAATGGTCACACCAAGGTAAAGCTCTTTTTTAATATCGAGTTTCGGCTCAACCAGAAGCTTCTCAACCGGGAATCCCTTGATGGTCAGCTCGAAAAGCTCTTCGGCTCCCGCTCTGGCATCGGCAGGATTGTCAACCACTTTGACACCGCCGGCCTTGCCCCGGCCGCCGGTCAGCACCTGGGGTTTCGGCGCCGGGGGGGCGTTTATTTCTTTGGCTATAGCGTCGACCTCATCAGGCGTTGACGCGACCCTGCCATCAGGAATCGGAATCTTGAATTTCCCGAAGAGGCCTTTGCCCTCGAATTCATATAATCTCATACCGACACAATCCTTATATAAACTTTGTTATTTTTTTCACTAACTTTGCCAATCTAATTGATCGCCGAAAAATGTCAACAGGAATCGACCCGCCGCCGGGTCTTATCCCATCAGGCATTTCCCCGAAACAACAAAGGCGGAAAGGCATGACTCTCCGCCTGATATATGATTGCCGATTATTCTCAACCGGTTTTCGGGAGTTTACCCCTGAGCTTTGCCCAGACCGATTTCATTTTCAGCTTACCGATGGCGCCGGTGGGATCGAGATCCTTGGGGCATACCTGTTGACAGTTGAATATGGTATGGCACCTGAAAATCCCGTTGTCGGTCGAAAGATAGGCCAGCCGCTCATATGCGGCTCCGTCGCGGGAGTCATCTACAAACCGGAGACCTTTCATCAAGGCGTGAGGACCGAGATATTTTTCATCGGTGGCCACCACCGGGCAGGAACCGTAACAGGCCCCACAGAGAATGCAGTCAACATAATGGTCAATTCTACGCCTGTCCTTCTGCGATTGTATATATTCTCTGTCCCCCGGTTCCTCGGCGGGGATAAGGTACGGTTTTATCGCTTCATACTGACGGAAGAACGGTTCCATATCCACCACCAAATCGCGGATTACGGTCATGTGCGCCAGCGGCCTGATCCGGACAAAATTCCCCATCTTCGCCACCTGTGTTTCGCAGGCCAGGCGGTACTGCCCGTTGATATGCATGGCGCAGGACCCGCACACACCCTGACGGCATGATGAACGAAAAGCCAGGGTGGCATCGAGATTCTCAAGGATATAGTACAACCCTTCAAGAACCGCCATCCCTTTTTTTTCGGGGACTTCAAATTCCTGGAAAAAGGCGTCACTGCCATCCTCCGGATTGTATCTGAAAACCGAAAAGATCGGCATAATCAGTACTTCCTTTCTTCAGGTTCGTACTTGCCCGGAGTAACGTCCTTATATGAAATCTGCGGTCCATCGGGCGAATAGGTGTATAGCGTATGTTTCATCCACGGGTCATCAAGCCGCTTGGGAAAATCGCGCCGGAAATGCGCCCCGCGCGACTCGGTTCGGTTCAGTGCTCCTACGGCGATTGTCCGGGCCGCGTCAATATTCCCCATAATTTCGGTCACCCAGAGAAAATCATAATTGAATTTGCCCATATCGGGAATAGCCCGGATATTTTCAAACCGCTTGCAAAGCTCGGCGATTTCATCAACCGCCTTCTTCATGTCGGTCTGGTTGCGGAATATGCCTACTTTATCAAACATGATCCGTGAGAGTTCGTTCTTGATTTCGTAAGGGTTTTCTGTGCCGCTTGATGTTTTCAGTTTACGAAACCGCTCTTCTTCGGCTTTAAGGGCGGCGGCAAGAGTGTCTTTATCCTCGGTTTTTGATTTCCCTTCGAGCCACCCCTTCATCATGCGGCCGATCCGTTCACCGAATACAATCGTCTCCAGAAGTGAATTTCCGCCAAGACGATTGGCCCCGTGCACCGACACACAGGCGCACTCACCCGCGGCAAAAAAGCCCTCAATCGATGTCTGGCCGTTCTTGTCACAGTCGATACCACCCATGGTATAGTGCATAGCCGGCTGAATCGGGATTGGTTCGTCAATCGGGTCAATATTTTTAAACTTGATGCAAATTTCCCTGATACCCGGCAAACGCTCCGTTATTTTATCCGCCCCGAGATGCCTCAAATCGAGGTGCACGAAACGGCTTTCGAACCCGCGCCCCTCGTTGATTTCCGTCTGGATGGCCCGGGCGGTAATGTCACGCGGCGCCAGTTCCATCACCTTCTCAGAAACATAGTTCTTCATGAACCGCTCGCCGGTGCTATTGAGAAGATACCCGCCCTCGCCGCGACAGCCTTCGGTCATCAGAATCGATGAGCCGTCAAGTCCTGTCGGGTGGAACTGGATAAACTCCATATCCTTCAGCGGCACCCCGGCCCAGTAAGGAATTACCACCCCCAGCCCGGTCGAGGAATGGGAGTTGGTGGTGTTATGCGAATAAATCCGCCCTGACCCGCCGGTGGCGAAAATAACGGCGTTGGCGCCAATTGTCTCAAACTCGCCGGTATGAAGATTCATCGCTACCACTCCGGCACACCGGCTGTCTTTCACCGCCAGTTTCGTAACAAAATGCTCATAGAGAACACTAATATTTCTCTTGACTACCTGTTCGTATAAGGTATGCAATAAGTACAACCCGGTGCGGTCGGCCCCGAAACAGGTTCGCGGAAAACCGGCCCCGCCGAACGGACGCTGAGCGATGGTACCGTCCTCGAAACGCGAAAACGGACATCCCCAGTGCTCCATTTCAATAACGATCCCCGGTGCGGCCTCGGCCATCACCTGCACGGCATCCTGGTCGGCCAGAAAATCCGAACCTTTGATAGTATCATAGGCATGACGGTCGGGAGTGTCATGTTTGCCATCGGGGTGATTGGCCAGCGCGGCGTTGATACCCCCCTGGGCGGCTCCGGAATGGGAACGCACCGGATGGATTTTGGATACCAGCCCGACATTGACTCCGGCATCATGCGCGGCAATAGCCGCCCGCATTCCGGCCAAACCGCCGCCAATAACTAATACGTCATAAAACATATCCTTAGCCCCCCGCGCTGTAATTATCAATGTTGAACTTGGGCAACTGAAGCACAACCGCCAGAGTCATTAAAAAGACAAAGAGCAACACCGCCAGCCAGAAAAGCGCCTTATGCGAACGCGACCATCCGAAAAAATCCGCCGCCGCTATCCGCAGGCCGTTCAGCATGTGGAAAAATACGCCAGCCAGAAGCAGAAGTTCAAAAACCGCAAAAAGCGGGTTCTGGACTTCGCTCATTCTCATGGTAAATGCCTCCGGTCCGGAAATCGCCGACGAGAGAACATAGGTATGCAGCAATAAATAGATTGCCAGCCCGATTCCGCTTAACCGATGCGCCCAGAAGGAAAACGTCCCTATGTTTTTATTCAGACCGATATCAGCGACCGTGTCAGTTAGTCTCTTTTTAAACGACATATCAAACCCCTCCACCGAAAAGGTTGATAAGCGTCATCGCTCCGATCACGATCAGCACCAGCCCGACAATCCAGAAAATCGCCCTGAGAAAAATCGCCGCGTTGCCGCTTGGACGGTAATCGGCGATTATGGCCCAGATTCCATTAAGGGCATGAAACACCACAAACGGCACAAACAGGAAATAAAACACCTGCCACCAGAATGACGAACTCAGGTTCTCCTGCACCGAGCCAAAGTTAATCAAACCGCTGGTGGTGATATCATGAAACAGATGGTGCACATTGAGGTGAGTAATCAGAAAAAAGGCCAGAAATATTCCCGAAATCCGTTGCAAAAACCAGCCAAGGGTCCCCTGGCCTGATGCTTTATCTGTCATAAATAATCCCTCAAGTATTAACAGGGTTTATTTCAATATGAAATTGCATAATACGTATTTTAGTCGAAATATGTCAAGATTTATCTATAAAAATATTCCTTAATTATAGAGTATAAAACTCCACCAATCCAATTTTTATAATGCGGACGACAATAGTCCTTATTGCCGGGGACCGCATTTACGGTCTTGACAGATAGCGATACTATGTTAGATTACTATTAAATCGGTACTTTGAGGTAAGACAATGCCAAATGGATCAAGAAAGAATATCCGTGGAAACGCTGCCGGAAAGGGGTTATTACGCGCCCTCGGCGGCCGAGGCGGGAAACTGGCCGGATTCGCCGCCATAGCTGCTCCGATTGCCGGGTTTGTCATAAGCGATCTTAAAAGCCACAACAGTATTATTCGCGGCATGGCTAATGCCTTCATTGATGGTTACCGTGAGACGAAAGCCTCCATGTATGAAAGATCGGACCCGGTTGATATCACCGACCAGGTCGAAATAGTCGATATTGACTAATACTCGATTACCATTCCATCCTCCGCCATTATCAGCTTCTTACCCCCGGTGTATGAATCAACAACCTGCCTGATTTGATCTTCCTTGGCATCGGGAATATGAGTGAAGACCGTCTTCTTAATATCGCGGGAATCAATCAGGTTAATAATTTCTTCAAAATCAATATGCGCGCTCTCGATTATGAGCAGATCGAGATTTTCCAGATGCTCTTTGATATCATCCAGCGAGCCTATATCAGCCGAATAGAACAGCCGCTTATCAGGAGTTTCTATAATAAATGAATGGCACTGCATACGATTGGGATAACCGTGCTCTTTGACATCCTCGGCAACAACTTTAAGATGCTTATTCGGTATCGGATGGATTTTAACCCTGCCTTTGTCAAGAGAGATAACACCATCAATACTCTCTACACTTAACTGATATGGCATTCTACTTTCCAGAAGATACGATGCCTGCAGATAGCTCCTGATTATATTGATAGCTTCATCGGGCAGATATAAATCAAGTGGAGACTGTTTCTTTTCAAGCTTTAACGTTTGTATGAAGTACGGCAAATCCGATGTATGATCCGGGTGCATGTGCGATATTATAATCGCATCGAGGCTGTCCGGGTCGAATCCGTTCCTCAGAAATTCCTGCGTAACGCCGCTCCCACAGTCAAACAGGCAAAGCCTGTCATCGACCGACAGTACATATCCTGAGCAATTGCGCTTGACAGTCGGCATCCCCGCCGCCGACCCAAGTATGGTTAGGGTGGTGGTCATGTTATACAAAGTCTAGAATATATGGGGCCTTTTTTTCTGAGACAACATTACCAGTATTCAGTTCATTCAAGAAATTGTCAAGTGAAATTGCGCGGCCTTTTAAACTAATAAATGGACATTTATTGATTAAGTCTCGATAGCGCCCATCATTTGTAATGATATAGTCACAACAATCTAGATAAACAGTTTGTTCTAAATCAACTAAGTCACTTTTTGTAGGTTTCCTATTAATGAGAAACTTCGAATTGTAATAGATATAAATATTAGTTAATATTCCCAATGATATTAGTTGTTTTAATGACTGAGCTGGATTTAGTAACAGAGCAATTCTCTTTTCCAATTTAAATCTTTTTACTAAATGATTAAAAATAAATCTTCTGTAGTCGTTTAATGCCGTCTCATCGCTAAGCAACTCATTAATAAAATCTGAATGCTTTTTCGTTCCAATAAGCTCTTGA
>DAOWOO010000164.1 GCA_030642025.1 Candidatus Zixiibacteriota bacterium
GCGATTATGCTTAGCACCCGGGTGATGGCCCGTTCATCTTCGCTAAAGTCGGTTTCCTTGACCCTGATAATGAAGGCGTTTTCAGTATCATGCCTCTGCAATTCCTGGATGTATGCCTCGGGAAAACCGCCGGCAGTGATGGCATTACGCAGGTCGGAGACATCGAGAGGCTTCTCAAAGCTTCCCTGAAGCATGGTGCCGCCGGCAAAATCTATTCCCATATTCGCCTTATCCAGAAGAACCATCGCAAAGGCGAACAGCCCCAGGAGAATCAAGACGCCCGAGACCATGAACGCCTTTCTCCTGTGGCCGATAAAGTCTATGGTAGTCTCTTTTACTATCCTGAACATCGATGATCTCCTTATATGCTAAGCGACTTGTATCCTTTGCGGACGTCGAAGATTGTTTTGGTAATTACAACTGCGGTGTATAACGATATCAATACACCCCAGAACAGCGCCACCGCAAAACCCTTAATTGGACCGGAACCGAACAGAAACAATGCCCCGGCAGTTATCAGGGTGGTTATATGACTGTCAATAATTGTCAGAAGCGCCCGATTGTAACCGGCATCAATTGACGCCCGGACCGTTTTACCGGTGCGCAACTCCTCACGAATACGTTCGAATATCAGGACATTGGCATCAACCGAGATACCGACGGTCAGAATAATTCCGGCGATACCCGGCATGGTCAAAGTCGCCTTGAGACCGGCCATAATCGCCAGAAGGAAGAAGATATTGAAGATTACCGCGACATCGGCAATGACACCGGAAACTCGATAATAAATGCCGATTAAAAGAAGAACCAGAAGTAATCCTACCAGACAGGAAATCAATCCTTTGTAAATGGAATCGGAACCGAGCGACGGCCCGACCACGTTTTTCTCGATAATCTCAACCGGGGCCGGAAGAGCACCTGCTTTAAGTACGATGGCCATATCCTGAGCATCCTGCAGCGAAGCGCCGGAACCCATTGTTATCTGTCCATCGTTTCTTATCTTAGAACTGATAAACGGCGCCGATTCCACTTTTCCATCGATGACAATAGCCAGCGGCTTATCGATATTGGCACCGGTCAGACGGGCGAAAGTCGCGGAGGCCTGTCCGGAGAGTCGGAAATCAACGGTGTTTTCCTGGAACTGACCTCGACCCAGTTTGATACGCTCGAGATATTTGCCGAGAAACTGAATTTTCCGCTTAAGTATATACATATGATACACGGCCTGAGCCGCGCGGATATCGGTACGAGTGGAGAAAGCTATCTGCACGTCATCCGGAATGACCCTCTGAACCTCGGGCATGGCCAGCCAGTTTTCAATAATCCTACGATCCTTGGCGGCTACCACATATCCCGGCCACCGAACCCCGTTACGGTTGGACATCCAGTGTTCCAGATACTGTGTGAAGGGATGCTCATCGCTGTCGAACAGAAGATCGTCGAAACTCTCTCCAAGGCTGTCCTCGCCGAGGAAATCGGCAAACGGTTCATCGGAGGAATCGTCGGGCATCGGCGAGGCCTCACCCGTTTTGAGTTCTTCCTGTGCTGCTTCCATATCCAGCGGTTCCTCAGCCAGTTCTCCGGCTTCCTTTTGAGCCGCTCGGATTTCGGCGACCACAGAGTCAATTTTCTCCAGAATAATAGTCGAATTATCCATCGTCTCCAACAGCTTGAATTCCAGTTGGGCGGTCTGCCCGATCAGTTCCTCGGCGCGGTCGGCGTCGGTGTAACCGGGAAGATCGACAATAATCCGGTCATCACCCTGTTTCTGGATTAACGGTTCGGTAACACCGGTGAAATCAACGCGGTTACGAATGACCTGTATGGCGCGCTCGACGGCATCGGCGCGGGCCGATTTTTCGATCTTCTCTTTTTGCACTCTCAAGACGACATGAACGCCGCCCTGAAGATCAAGACCGAGCCGCATTGCTTTTTTCTCGAGTTCATTGATCGAACCCGGCTTGCGCTCTTCCATTTTGGCCCTGTCTTCCGTCGACAGGGTCCAAAGCTTAAGCGTATTCCAGAACCCCACAAAGGCAAGAATGATCAGAGCGCCGGTAATAATAAAACGCCAGGTTTGATTTTTCATGTACGGACTCCTTCTCTATAAATAATACTATTAGTTGTCTGAATATTTATTTATTGCGATCTTACAGTGGGATCGGGATTAGCCTGTTCCCGATGGTTTGGCGCCCACCAGAGTGAATTCGTGCGCCTTTTTTGAAGAAATTGAAGCGGTCGTGGTCAAATCGGCAAAACGTCTGTAATCGGATTCATACAACGCGGTGTAGCATACCGCTTTCATATCCGGTCGGCGGTATTCCGGACCACCGCCGCCGACCAGGGCAGGAGTGGTTATATAAACTGTCGGCCCGCCCTCCGCCGATTCGGCACCTGCCATTGAGCCGACATCAGTATGATTTCTCGTATCAGCCTGCAACCTTGCAAAATCAGAGCCGGCGGCGTTTATGGCACAATCGGCCCGGACTGTAACAGCAGCATCAAGCATAACCCCGAACAGGACAGCGGTCAGCAGGCAGGCTGTTGCAGTCAGGCGATAAGTGATTGAATTTATTGAAATCTTGCGGGTTTTCATATCTAATGCTTTAAAAGTTTTACCCAATATACCAGTAATCGGCAACTTGTCAATTCAATTCTATGCTTTCTTCTTGACAGTGAACGCCATATAAGATAGCTTAAGATATTATCATAAAAAAGCTTACAAAGAAGGCTCCTGTTTGCGTAAAGTCAAGAATGTATTAAGTTTGAACAGCCAATATAAAAAATGGAGATCCCATGTCTGAAGTAACAACAGAAAGCCGCCGCCGACCGCGGGGTGGGAGTTTTTTGGCGATATTAATATTTGCCGTCTTGCTGGGCGGATGCGCCACCGATCGCCCCTCGGAATCGGCTAAAATAAAGAAATTCAATCTTGAAAACGGCATGGAGGTGATACTTAAGGCTAACCATGCTTCGCCCATGATTACCAGTATGATTTTTGTCAAGGCCGGCTCCAAACATGAACAGCGTTTCAACAATGGCGCCACCCATTTTCTGGAGCATCTGTTATTCGACGGCACGGCCACGCGAACACAGGAGGAAATCGACAAAGGCATCGAAAGGCTCGGCGGGTATATCAATGCTTTCACCCGCAAGGAGTTTACGGCCTTTCTGGTTTTGATGCCGAAAGAGTTTATCGAGTATGGTATGGCCACACAGGCCGATATGCTTTTCAACTCGGCTTTTCCCGAGGAGCGTTTTCCCAAGGAGCGGGGAATTGTTATCGAAGAAATCAAGATGGGCAATGACGCCGAAAGTGCACCGGTGGAAAGCTTCTTTGAAGAAAAGGCCTACGGCAGTACACCTTACTCCCAACCGATTATCGGGTATGAAAGTATAATCGCCAATATCCCGCGTGAGGCGATAATTGACTATTATAAGCATTTCTATGCGCCCAACAACATGACCATGCTGATTATCGGCGATTTTGAAATGGACGACATGACCGATAAGGTTAAAAAAGTTTTCGGGCAGTTCGCATCGGTGGAACTTCCACCACCGCCCGAGTATTCTTACGTGCCGCTTAAGGGAAAACGGGTTTTTCGTACCGGGGCGTCGACAAAATCAATCTATATCTCTCTATCGGTCGAAGCGCCGCATTTCTCCGATAGTAACTATTATGCCTTTGCGCTGATAGAGGATTACCTGAATGACAGCGAACATTCGCCGCTGGCAGTATCGTTAAAATCGGGAGCAAAACCCCTGGCCACCGATGTGTCGGCGTATATCGACACCAAGGAAGAATTGACACGGCTTAATATTGATATTGTTACCGAGAAATCAAGCAAGGTTGACACTATCCTAGTCATTTGTGATAATATCCTAAAAGGCCTGGCGGAAAATCCGCCATCGGCCGAGCTCTTGAACGGCTACAAGATCAGCCGCCGTTGCGATGAAATCTTCCTGGCCGAAAAACTGCATTATTACGGCTTTGTGGTGGCCCCGCTTCTGGCTATTACCGGCTGGGATTTCTTTTCATCGTATCAGGAAAATATCGACTCGGTAACGCTCGATGATATTGCCACCGCCTGCCGGTCATATCTTTCGGATCCCGGTTATATCGCTACCGTGGTTGCTCCGCAGACAGGTACCAAAGGCGGATATAAATCATCGGGGCCGACTGAAGCTGAAGTTTCGGCGTATTACAAGAAAACAGAAATACCTCGGTATGACCTGACTATAGGTAAGGATTTCAAGATGCCACCGACCGGGTCGCCGAAGACAACGGAGACACGCCATGCCACCTATCTAAAGGAAACTTTTGAAAACGGCCTGACGGTTATTGTCAAATCGAATCCCGACAGCCGGGTCTTTGCACTTAATGTTCTCGGGCAGAACCGCTCGGCCACCGAGCCGCCCGGCAAAGATGGTATTACCGACTTTGTCAACCGGCTGATAAAGAAGGGTACCACCACCAGATCTGCCAATCAATTGGCTGCCGAACTATCCCAGATCGGCGCCAAGACGTCTCTTTATGATATTCCCTGGCTTCCGCATGATGACCGTTACACCACCCGGCAGTTTTCATTTATGAAATTTGAAACGATAGACGAGTTCACCGAGAAGGGCATTGAACTATTTGCCGACATGATTATCAACCCGGCCTTTGATTCGGTTGATATCGAACAGGTGCGGCAGCAGATGTTCGGTCTGGCCGGCCGTCGGAGCGGGTCAACCTACC
>DAOWOO010000069.1 GCA_030642025.1 Candidatus Zixiibacteriota bacterium
GGAAAAAGTATTCGAACGTCTCGCGGGGAGCCGCTCGGTCAAGGCGGTTGTATTTCGGGTTGACAGCCCCGGCGGTGACGGCATGGCCAGCGACCTGGTCGCCGAAGCGATTCGAAAATGCGCCAAATGCAAACCGGTAATTGTCAGCCAGGGACAGGTGGCCGGGTCGGGAGGATACTGGATTTCGATGTACGCCGATACCATTGTCGCCGGGCCGGGCACGGTAACCGGGTCGATTGGGGTTATCGGGGGATGGATTTACGACAAGGGCTTCACCGATAAAATCGGCATGACCTACGACCTGGTCAAGCGGGGCGAGCGGGCCGATATATGGAACGGTGTCACTCTTCCGTTTCTGGGGATTACCATCCCGGGGAGAAACCTGACCGATGCCGAACGAGGCCGGGTTGAGGAGATTATCAGGAAGTACTATGATATATTTGTAAAAAAGGTCGCCGAGGGACGCGGCATGACTGAGGAGGAAATCAGGAAAATCGCCGAGGGGCATTTTTATTCTGGGCTCGACGGCAAAGAAATCGGGCTGGTCGATGAAATTGGCGGTCTGATGACCGCCATTGCTATTGCGCAGGAAAAAGCCGGGCTGAAACCTGATGATGAAATTGAGATTATCGAAATTCCAAAATACAAAGGGCTTTTCAAACTACCGCTTCCTAAGTCGCCGTTTCCGGTGCAATTTACCGACAACCCGGTATATAAGTATCTCAAGATGTACAGCGACAACCCCGGCTATCCTTTTCCGATGATGCTCCCGGGGACATACCCGGAGATGGAGGAATAGTGCAACGGGTCTGAGGCCCCGCCGATCACAATAAAAGACGGAATACAATAAGAACGGCGATGGTAGTCCCACCGCCGTTTCTGTGTACTAACTATCTGTGAACAGTTTAGCTTACTGCATCGTCAGCCAGAAATCGCGGGGGTAGAGCCGATATATCGGCTGTTTGCCTTCGGTGGTCTCGATGTACTGCTCCAGCGATTCAAACTGCGGTTCCGGGCCGATTAAAAAGAAATACCCGTCATCGCTCTCGGCCATCGGCGGACCGTAGCCAATCAGCACCTGCCCGTAGGTTTTCGGCATCAGCTTCTTGAGTTCATCGTACAGGTTGTCCATCCTGCCTACTTCCACCACTTTCCTGCGGAAGGCGGCGACTTTCTCCGGGGTGTTGCCGTCGGCCAGATCAGACGCCATCGCCCGTCCGCGCGATTCGTACCGGGAAGCCGCCCGGGAACTCCCGAATACCTGCGCCACGGCATAGCTGGTCAGGCCCGGATCATCCTCTGCATTTTCAAGCTCACTCACCACGAAGCGCATCGTCTCGGAAACATCGGGACAGCGTTCGGCATAATAGCTGGCCCGACCGCTGGCCTGGCCGATACCATAGCCGTTACTGTAAGCCAGCCCTGCGGCCCAGGTACGCATAAACAGCCCGTGCGGTCCGCCGCCGCTGTACATTTTGCCGGAGAGTAGCTCCATGATACTGGCGGTGCTGGTGTCATACGGCTCGGAGAATCTGGCCGAACCAATAACAACGCCGTTGTTGGTACCCTCATGCACCAGTCCGACATAAACCGGTCGGCCGGTGATTGACTCGCGGTCATTCAGCCGGGCGACAATACGCGGAGTGTCGTCGTATTTTTGTCTTACCGATTTGTGTTCACTGTCAAGCCGGGATGCAAAATCCTTAACCTGTTCCATGGTCGCCTCGCGGTCGGCCGTGCTGGAAATCATGAACATCCGGGCATTGTCGGCTTTGCGGATCAGGCTAAGAACATGGCTAATACTCGCGATGGCATCAGAAGGAGCCGCCATAATATCAGCTTTGGTTTGACGGCACAGGTACGCCCAGTCATCATGCAGATTGGCATCGGGAATAGCCGGAAGCGTTTCCATAAAAGCGCGCGCCACCATAATGGTATTATCTTTTGCCGTTTCAGTCATCTTCGAGGGAAGCGGTGCAAAACCGGCAACGCCGGTTTCATCACTATTGATTAACCCTTCAAGGAATGCCACCAGCTCTTCACGGGTTTTCCCGGCGGCGTACTTATCGAGAGCGTCTATAAACAAGGCCAGCGTTTTCTGATCATCATTATTGCCGGGGTCGGTTAGCATACAGCGCAAGCGGTAGGCATGGTGTATCTGTGTCAGAAAAGTGTTGGTCGTCAAAAATAGCGGGTTGGACTGGTACCGGTAGGCATAAGCGGGAACATCCACCCAGTCTTCTTCCGATCTCTTCATCCGGTTGCGAAGGGAGACCAGTCCCTGATCCAGGAGATCGCGCATACGCGGAAGGTTGTCTATATGTAAATAGGGTGAATACAGTGACTTATTCATCCACTCCAGCGCATTGATTAACTCCTCGCGATTGCTTCCGGCGGCGGATAGTACAAGTTCGACCCGCCCGGTTCGGAAACCGAAGTCAAAAGAGGCGTTCATGCGCAGGATTTCCTTACGCAGTCTTTCCTTCATTTTTTCATACGGAATTGCCTTGCCGTCTTCATAAACACCGATTTCAGTCAGGACATCCGGCAAAAACGGCACATAAACCAGGAGCGATTCAGGGACAACGTCGAGCCTGAGAGCGATGCCTACGGTCGATGATTTCATATTGTCAAACGATGATGCCACCATCGGGATTTCACCATTGAGGCTGATTATCTCATAGTTCAACTGATCATCGAGTGTTAAAGGCGGATTGTCGATAAAACCGGGAAGTTTCTGTCCGGCGGCGATGGCATCGAGTTCGGCGGTTTTTTCGTCAAACTCTTCCTTATATCTGGCGATCGCCTCCTGCTCGTCCTCGACACCGTAACGTTTTTTAAACTGCTCAATGTAGCCAAGAATACGCGCCTTTTTATCCTCGGCCATCTGTGTAACCAGCGCCGGATCAGGATAAGAACCAACCGAATACGGTTTGGCAGTTAGCAGATGTGCATAATTTATGACATCTTTCCAGATATTACTACCGCTGGCCAGCAGGCTGTCGGCATAGTCAAAAAGCTCTTTTCTAACCAGGGATTTGCGGAAACCGTCTTCCTTTTCCAGAGCGGCCACATTATTCAGCCATCCGCCGGCCGGACCACGGCGAAAACCGAACATCGGCGGCGAATTGAGATAATCATCGGTACTCTTGCGGTTCCGGATCAGAAGACTGAGCGCCTCGCGGTCGAAGTCGGCCAGTTCGTCTGAACCATCGGCATAATCATAGACTCTTTGGATCTCGTCGATTATCATCGACCGCACACTGTCAATCATGGTTTCCGTAATATTGGTATTATCGAGACCCTCCATACCGATAATAAGCGGATAGCCCTGATAATCTGGTGTCCACGACCAGACTTCATTGCCGCCCAGGTCGATTTTGCGCGTCTCGGAATTTATGAAAAGGTTATAAAGGACCGATGTCTGGCTGTTGACAAAGGCCGACAGGAACAGATCACGCATCATATACTGTCGGGAATTCAGATCCAGATCGGCCGGCCAGCCGAATAGCATCTTGCCCCGATCCTGCTCGTTTTCGCTCGGGTAGGCAACCAATTGACCGGCGCCCAGGGGCGCCGGTTTCGGTTCCGGGAGAGGGTAGCTGTCAATGCCGATGAAGTCCGATTTGGTCGGCGTCTCCTGGCAGTTTTCAAGGATTATGCCAAGACGCTCCAGAAATGTGTCGATCGGGATATTGTCGGGGATGGAAACAATAATTCCCATATTGGCCAGATGATATGTTTCTTTGTGGAATTTCCAGAGATCCTCGGGAGTCAGCTTGCGAAGAGCCGCCGGTATCCCGCCGGAAATATTCGATAAGGGATGGTCGTCACCGTACATCATGTGCGACAGGGCCGAGAAATAATGGTACCACGGTTTTTCAAAGGCGCTGACCATTTCGGTGTAAACCGTGCCTTTTTCCTCAAGAGACAGTTTGCCGGTTTGCGGATCCTTGTTCACACCGATATGGCATACCTCGCGGCGGATTTCCTCATCTGTAAAATCCGGGTTCAGAAAGGCCATCAATTTGGCTTCGAGAATGTCATAAAACGACTCACCGCCGGCAATGGTATTGAAATGATAGCAGGTGCGCACCTGGGCGGTGAAGGCGGTGCTGTTGCCAAGTGACATATCCTCCAACGCCGAGACAAACCGTCCCCGGTTGCCCTTGCCAAGAAGAAGGTGTTCACAGGTATGGGATTCGCCTTTATCCGATCCCGGCGGGGTCTTTATCCAGAAAAAACCCTGGGGGACCGACTGAATCTGCATCAGGTCAACTATAAACCCGTACTTATCCGAAATAAACCGCGCCCCCATGGGCTTGTCGGCGCCGTCCAGATAAACGACTCTGGCCGTAAAACCATGGATTTTCTGCCCATCCTGAAGCGTTTCCAGAATTGTGTCAGCGGCGACAAATGAAGCCGCCAGAATCAGTGCCGCGGCGATCAATACGATTGAAGACAGCCTTTTTAACATCAGCTTTACATCCTTCCCGGCGTCTATGCCTGATTATTATTGCTTGACTGCATATACGAAATAATAGCGAAATGTATGCATGTTTGCCTTTTTGTCAACAGGGGCGGGCAGGGTATGAGGGCGGGGAGGTTATTTTTTAGTAGTAGTACCATATAGTTAGATAGTCATCTGCCTTTTCACCTATTTTCTCCAGCCTGTTAAGGTAAGGAAGAATCGGGACATCGAATCCAACATAGGTGTCAAACACGGCGGCATTCGGCTCCCAGGGATAGAATTCATAAACACGGGAACCGTCCGGCAGAATTGATATCAGGTCGCGATGTTGTAATGCTCGAAGATAATTTTTACCCAGGCCGGGCACATTGTACACCGCTTCATCGGTCCGGCTTAAACCCGGCAACAGACGGGCTTCCTCGTTGATTTCCTGAAGAATACGGGCAATCGGGACGATATAATCGGCGGTTTCGCTTTTCCCCTTGCAATTGAACATATAGTATGGCTCAATGCCGACTTTGCGAAGTGTCTTGCGGAGCAGGGCGGACTCAAACCGGCGGGACGTGTAAAATGTAAATACCTGCTGATTGTAAACAGGGATAACGGCATCACGTAATTTTCGCACCGCCGCCGCCATTTCGGGAGTCACTTCATATGGATGCTCGACATGGGTAACCAATGAAATATCGCGGCGGCCCGGCTTTATGTATTTTTTTAGAATTGAAATCAGTTCATCGGTGATACGCATCGGTACGGTCACCGGGGTTCGCGTTCCAAATCGGATATGCTCAATTGATTTAACCCTGGCTACTCGTTCAAGAATGCCGTTTATGGTTCTGTTGTTCAATGCAAACGGGTCGCCTCCCGTTATCAGAAGCTCGTGTATGGCCGGGTGATCGGCAATCCACTTTATCGCCTTATTGAGTTTCTTCGATGGAGCCAATGCCTGCGGCGCCATGGCGCTTTCGATTTCCCAGTTGCGCTGGCAGTACACACATATTTGCGGACAGGTATTGTAAGGTTTTAAGATGGCGATAGCAGGATAGCGGCGGGTTACCAGATCAATCGGCGAGGTTTCACGCTCAAGCATGAAATCAAAGGTGTAATCACGATTACCCCGGTTGGCCGACATAATTTCGACATAATTGGCCGGTGGAAATACCTGGGCGCGGATAGCCCGGTCACCGCGGCGGGAATTGTTGTCCATCAGGGACAGGTAGTAAGGTGTAACTCCGAAGGGAAGCTTCGCCTTGCATGCTCCGGCAATGTTCTTTTTTTCCTCTTTAGTTAACGGTACCAGTTTTTCCAGAAGCTTGGGATTCTTTACAACCTTTTTAACCTGCCAGCGCCAGTCATTCCAGTTTTCCTCGGTCCCGCCCAGGACCGAAAGAATTCTGACTTTATTTCTATTGCGGCGTTCCTGTACTTTGGGCTGGAGACCATGGGCATAGCAAGCCATCTTTTTTTGAGCGTCGTCCCATATTCGGTCGAGTTGCCGTGACCTGTTTCTGGCCGCTTCACGGGGAGAGTGCGATTTGCGTATGCGAAAATCCGTCGGCGAAACTCCCGGGCCGCGCCCCTGGAGTCCCATTATCATATGAGTAAGTTCAGCATAGAAACCGGGCTGAAGATCGGGACGCCTCCTGCCATGGGCCAGATCATAAATAGCCTTGGTTACGCTGAATGCGGCCAGTTTGTCGGACTTACGGGTCAGAATGGTTCTGAAGGCACGCACGCAGTCTCGGACTCGGACGATATTATGCACGGGCGGTTCAAAATCGCCCGACATAAGATCGAATTGATACCGAGTGGCTCGTCGAAACAGGCGCTCGCGGACGACTTCGAGATTTCTCGATGATGCGGCAATACGGAAAATCGAATCGCCCTCTTTCAAGAGCCTTTTCAATGTGTACTTCATTTTCATTTTTCGCGCCTTATCAAATCCCCGGAAGTGATAATGAAACCGACCATGTTTGCCAAAGGAAGCAATAGTATTATATATAAATCTCAAACGATATGCAAGCCGCCGCTCATCTTGTTGCCGGACAGGGGGTTGTGATGTCCTGTTTAATTGTGTTCGGATCGGGATTATTTCATAAGATCGACCAGCGTTGCTCCCCATGAAGAACTCCCGGCATCCAGCCGGAATGATGCGACTTTCGGATGCTTTTCGAGGATTGAATGAACAACGCGCCTTAGAGTGCCGGTACCTTTACCATGAATAATCCGTATCTGAGTAATGCCGCAGTGAAGGCAGGCGTCTATATAGTCGGGGATTAATTCTTTGACCTCTTTGGGATTGAAAGTATGCAGGTCAAGAATACCGTCGATGGGGAATTCCATACTATCGGTGTTACCATTATTCATGCCGATAAATTAATCCGATCATAGGTAAAATAGCAATAATATTGTTGGTAAAATGCCTGATAATATTGATTTTGGAATGACAGTTTAAAGCAGGTCGGAGAGAATGCGCTCTATATCAGCCATCATAAATGGCTTGTTTAAAAAGCCGTCGGCTTTATCTCTTACC
>DAOWOO010000176.1 GCA_030642025.1 Candidatus Zixiibacteriota bacterium
GATTGATAATAAAACATCTCAAGTATTGGAGATTGATTTAATTGAACAGCACATTAAAAAAGATTCATAAGTTTAGTCTGCTTTACCCCCAGGACGAAATCGCCGGACGCATTAAAGAGATGGGCGAGCAGATCAGTCTTGATTACGCCGGTAAAGACCCGATTTTGATTGGTGTTCTGAAGGGATGTATTGTTTTCCTGGCCGATCTCATTCGCGCCATACCGAAATCAATGGAACTGGAATTTATATCGGCGTCAAGCTATAACGGCGGGATCACGGCCTCGGATAAGGTCATCATGAACGGTGGACCCGGTGTTTCTCTCGAAGGCCGGCATCTTCTCCTCGTTGAGGGTGTAGTCGATTCCGGCAATACCGTGACCACGATTATAAAAAGACTTCGGAATCAAAAACCTGCATCAATTGAGATCGTTACATTACTTGATAAACCGACCTGCCGGAAAGTCGAACTGAATCTAAAGTATGTCGGTTTTACGGCGGGCGATGATTTCGTAATTGGATACGGGCTGGATGTCGATCAAAAGTATCGAAATCTTCCGTTTATCGGCAAGGTTATTGAATAATAAAATCATAGTGATTTTGCCACATTTTGCCGATTGGTGAGTATATTGTAGGTAGGAGTTGATATTTGATGAATAATAACGACGGAAATTACAGATTTTCTGATTCACCACTCCCAAAGAAAAAATCAGGGCAAAGTAATCCTGAAGGCAGGCAACCGTTCAGTTGGAAAGGCCCGGTAAAAACCTTGGGGTTCTGGGTAGTTATTATCCTGGGCTTTATTTTTGCCTACAGCATTTACTCCTCGTCAAGCAATGATGTGGCCGATATATCCTATTCCGAATTCATCCGACAACTGGAAAACAACAATATCTCCGAGATAACATTTATTGACAGGAACTTAGAAGGCAAACTCAAGCAGCAAACATCACTACTTTCCGGAAATACAACCGGTCAGTTCACCAAGTTTAAGACCAGAATTCCATTCGATGACAACAGCTTCAGCTTGATCAAGCGTCTTGAAGAGGCAGGTGTTACGATCAATGCCAGAACGGAAGGCCCCAATTACATTTCGATACTCATTTCCATCGCTCCCTGGTTTCTGTTGATATTTATCTGGCTCTTTTTCCTCAGGCAGATGCAGGGCGGCGGCGGTCCAAAAGGAATCTTTTCATTCGGGAAAAGCAGGGCCAAACTTCTGACCGATGAGCGCCCCAAGGTCACCTTCGATGACGTGGCCGGGATTGAAGAAGCCAAGGAAGAAATCAGCGAGATAATTGATTTCCTGAAAAACCCCGGCAAATTTTCCAAGCTGGGCGGGAAAATTCCCAAAGGCGCCCTGCTTCTCGGCCCCCCCGGATCGGGTAAAACCCTTCTTGCCCGCGCCGTGGCCGGCGAAGCCGATGTGCCGTTTTTCTCGATGTCCGGTTCGGACTTTGTCGAGATGTTTGTCGGCGTCGGCGCCAGCCGTGTCCGCGATCTGTTTGAACAGGGCAAAAAAAATGCTCCATGCATAATCTTTATAGATGAAATTGACGCTGTCGGCAGACACCGCGGCGCCGGATTGGGCGGCGGTCACGATGAACGAGAACAGACCCTGAATCAGCTTCTGGTCGAAATGGACGGTTTTGAATCCAATGACGGCGTAATCCTGATGGCCGCAACCAACCGCCCCGATATTCTTGACCCGGCCCTACTGCGGCCGGGACGATTCGACCGTCAGATAGTGGTCGACTCACCGGATGTCAGGGGACGAGAGGGAATACTTAAAGTCCACACCCAGAAAATAAAAATGGCTGATAATATCAACCTTGAAATACTCGCGCGCGGAACGCCGGGGCTTTCCGGAGCTGATCTGGCCAACATGGTCAATGAGGCGGCGCTTCTGGCAGCCAGAAAAGACCGTGATTCTGTCATGACGGAAGACTTTGAAGAGGCCAAGGACAAGGTTATGATGGGGACGGCCAGGAGATCGCTGGTAATTCCCGAAGACGAGAAAAAGATGATAGCCTATCATGAGGCCGGTCATGCCTTGGTATCAAAGTATCTGCCCGATGCCGACCGGGTCCACAAGGTTACTATCATCCCACGCGGTATGGCGCTGGGCCTGACTCATTACCTGCCGGTTGATGAACGGCATACCCATTCCAAGGGTCGTATTGAAACACGCCTGGTTTATGCCATGGGCGGCCGGGTGGCCGAAAAGATTGTCTTCGGACAGGTAACCACCGGCGCCACGGATGATTTGCGCCGTGCTACCGATATCGCCCATAACATGGTCTGCAAATGGGGTATGTCTGAAAAACTTGGTCCGATGACTTTTGGCAAGCGTGACGAACAGGTGTTTCTCGGTAAGGAACTGGTGGCTCATCGTAATTACTCGGAGGAAACTGCCCGGGTAATTGACGAAGAGGTGCGCAAAATAGTCGAAAAGGCGGAGAAGACCGCCTATGATGTCCTGACCACAAACCGCGATAAGCTTGATAAAGTCGCCGACGCCCTGCTTGAAAAAGAGGTTCTCAGCGGGCATGATATTGACATACTTATAGGCCTCGAAGGCACTGACAACGTCCCATCGGCCGAACCGGCTCCTGAAGTAGATGGATAAAGAGAAAATCACCAGAGGTGTCCGGCTTATCCTCGAAGGTATCGGTGAGGATCCCAGCCGCGAAGGACTCAAACGGACACCAGAACGCCTTTATGAATTTTATAAGGATGTCTTTAATGGTATCAAATCCAAACCCGAAAAGGCTCTAAGAAAATACTCCATCGATAATAAAGACGAGTTGATTATAGTTCGTGATATTTCGTTTTATTCAATGTGCGAACATCACCTTGTCCCGTTTTTCGGAAAAGTGCATATAGCCTATATCCCGGAAAAGAATAAAATTACCGGCTTCTCTAACCTGGTGAAGATTGTCGAGGTTTATGCCCACCGTCCGACCGTGCAGGAAAAAGTGACCTCTCAGATCGCCGACACGATGTACCAGGTTCTCGATGCCAAGGGCGTGCTGGTCATAATCGAAGCCGAGCATCTGTGTATGACGATGACCGGGGTTAAAAAACCGGGATCGAGAACGGTAACCTCGGCCATAAGGGGCGCGCTTCGCAAGGACGCCACCCGTGCCGAGGCGATGGCCCTTATAAAACAGTAAATCCCCCCTTCCCCATGTCAGTTTAATATTGCCGGGAAGCTCCCCAATTTCTATATTACGATATATAAATCCGATGATATTAACCTGATATGACAGAAGCGATCAGCACAAAAAGGCAGATTGAATTTCCGGATAGGTCTCCCCTGTCATTGGAGCGGCCACTGGTAATGGGTGTTCTCAATGTCACGCCGGACTCATTCTCCGATGGAGGAAAATTCGCCGACACCAACACCGCCGTCGAGCATGCTCTTGAGATGATTGACGATGGCGCTGATATAATCGATATCGGCGGCCAGTCAACCCGCCCCGGTTCCGACCAGGTATCGGTCAATGATGAACTCAGCCGTGTAATCCCGGTCATAGAAAGAATCAGGAAGAAATCCGATATTCCGATATCCATTGATACATCCAAAGCCGAAGTCGCCCGCGCGGCCATCGACGTCGGAGCCAATATGGTCAATGATATCTCCGCCTTGCGCTCAGACAGTGAAATGATTGATGTAGTGAGGGAATCCTCAACTCCGGTAGTGCTTATGCATATGCTCGGCACTCCGAAAACGATGCAGAAAAATCCGTCATATAATCACTGCGTTAGGGAAATCAAGGAGTTTTTTGCCGAGCGGATTCAATTCTGCGTTGACAATGGCATTGAACGCGATAAAATAATACTCGACCCCGGAATCGGATTCGGAAAACGATTACAGGACAATATCGGAATAATCGCGCATCTTGATGAATTCAGGGAATTTGGCTTGCCGGTTTTATTAGGGGCATCGCGGAAATCGTTTATAAACATGATAACAAAAACCGAGCATCACGCCTCAACCAGAATCGGCGGCTCGCTGGCGGCGGCTCTGCTGGCGGCCTCGCGCGGGGTGGATATTTTAAGAGTGCATGATGTCTACGCCACTGTGGAAGCATTGCAGGTGGCGCGGACTATTGAGACGGCAGGACAATAATATGGAACTGTTTCAGATAGATTTCATATCGTTTCGACTTATCGACTTGATCGATATTTTAATAGTCGCTTTTATTATTTACCAGCTCCTGGCGTTGATGAAAGGGACCCGCGCGGCGCAGATGGTAACCGGGCTGGTGTTAATCTTTATTGTTGCCTTTATCGCCTTCTGGTTCCAGCTTGAGGGATTATCGTGGCTGTTCACCAACCTGGCCACAGTCGGTTTTATCGTGCTGGTGATTGTCTTCCAGCCGGAGATACGCTCAGTTCTGGCGCAGATGGGACACTCGCGCGTTTTTCAATATTTTATCAAGGTCGAGGAAAGAAAATCAGTTCAGGAAATCGCCCGCGCGGCGATTCGCTTGTCGGAACTTCGTTATGGCGGTCTGATAATAATTTCCA
>DAOWOO010000297.1 GCA_030642025.1 Candidatus Zixiibacteriota bacterium
AGACTGAATAAAAAAGACCCGACCCCCGAGGCTCTGCCGTTTGATTCAGAGTATGCCTTCGTCTTTGAGGATAATTTCTACGGGCCGATACTGATCGGTCTTAAGGGTGGCGATATATTTGGCATGGTGGGTTTCAGACCCGATCACACCGGCTTTTTCCGCGAATGGTTATTATCGGATAAAGGAAAATAATCCGGAATAGACTGAATATCTGCCGCTCGGGAATAGTATAAAAAATATGATATATTTTAAGGAGAATTTATGTTGATAAAATTACTGCTTATCAGTCTTGTTGCCGCCGGTGTATCGGCCGGAGACATTGCCGATATCTTTCCCGCCGGGAAAACTGAAAAACTGAGCTATGACATTCTGGTCCCTGAGGTCAACCAGACCAACAGTCTCGACGTTGTAATAACCAGATTAAAAGATGCTGATCCGGTGTTTACCATATATCAGAAAATTGATATGCCATCGCAGAAGATATATATAGTCTCCACAGAAAAGTACCGGGGCCGTAACCTGGCGCTTATTAGCTCGGACAATTTTATCAAATTACCGCCCGAGGCTAAAAGCGCTCACGGGACCGACTCCATTGCAATTACCGCCGTTCGGGATAAAGACTCAATCATGGTCAGTTCCAATGTTCCCAAAATCGCGCCGTCCGGCACCATATCACCGGAGAATAACTTCATTACCAGCGTGGGAGCAATGCTGGCATCGCGGACAATAGATTTCAAGCCCGGTGCGACAAGATCCTACAGTTTTGCTAACCTTTTGATTATGACCGGGTCGCCTTACCGGGCCATTGAAACGGTTGATTCGGTCATAGGCGAAGAGACAATAACAGTTCCGGCTGGCGAGTTTGACTGTTTCAAGGTATTAAGCCGGATCGGTCAAAATACCAGTATTACCTATTTCAGTAAGGGCCAAAATCATATACCGGTTAAAACGGTAGTGTATGATCCGACGGGCAATAAGACGGCTCTGGAAATAATTCTCAAGAAGATTGACTGACCGGCTCATTTTCAGCTTGCCATGAGGGGCAGATAAGGTATTTTTGCATGATGAACAGATATAAATCCAGACGACCGCGCCCGAGGGCACGCAGCAAGTATTGCATAGTAACCAATCGCAACGCCGGAAATTTCTCGGCGGAGGCGATGCGTAAATTGACCAACGCGCTGAAAGATACCGGCTTCGACTATCAGGTAATCGATTCCGATAATATCAAGGAGGTGATATTTCAGATCAAGCGGTGCCTCCCCCGTAGCCCGGCCGCCATAATCGCCTGCGGCGGTGACGGTACTGTCAACCTGATCGGCCGCCACCTGATCCGCCGCACCTGCCCCCTGGGAATTTATCCCCTGGGCCGGATTAATAATATTTTCCGCTCTTTATACGGCGATGTTGATCTCAGCCGTGCCGTCGATCATATTCTATCAAATTCCAACCGGCAAATAGATCAGGGATTGGCCTTCGGGAAATTTTTCCTTGGATCGGTCGGCATCGGGCTGTTACCTCAAATGATTGAACGACTTGAAAATAGGCGTTCACCTCGTTTCGGAATCGGATGGTCGCGGCTGACAGCCTTATCGGCCGCATCGGTCGAAGCTCGCCGGCTTTCGATCAAGGTCGATTCGTTTGCCTTTGACATAACGCCGACAATTCTGAATGTCAATCTTCTGACTTACAGCAGCGGCCTTCCCCTGACCCCGGCCAGTCTTGATAATGACGGCAAATGCGAGATAGTGTTTGATATCGGCGGCGGCCAGGCGGTACTGTCGAAATATATCCGGCAGATACACAAAAGGAAATATGTCTATTCCGATGATATCAGAATGTACCGCGGCTCCAGAGTTGCCATCGAACCGGTGGATGGCCTGAAAGTATATATCGACGGTGATATCACCGAGGCTTCCGGTGGTCAATTGAAAATACAGATATTTCCCAGAAGAATCCGGGTGCTTTACCGAAATGGCAGGTAAGTTGTGACGACCCTGCGATTATATTTAATGGTCATTCTTCTTATTCTTCCGGCGTATGGAACCTGCCTGGCCCAGTTTCCCCCGGAGAGCGATTCCTCATTTTCAGAATACCTTGCCCACGATTCCGCGTTAACCGAACAGGTACGCGGTAGTTATTATGTCGATCGGTCGATTGATTCCATTCAGTCGCAGAACCCGACTATCGCCCTGTTCAAGTCGGTGGCCATTCCCGGTTGGGGACAGATATCCAACGGCAAACATGTCAAGGCCGGAGCAATTATTGCCCTGGAGACAACCTTGATTGGAACCTATGTCCACTACCGCAACAAAACCGAGGACGCCCGGAATGCCTTTGAAAATGCCACTCTGGAAGATAAGCCAAGCTTATACAACAATTTTGAGGATGCTAAAGATCAACGCAATCGCTTTGCCTGGTACTGTGCCACCATGATATTCATATCGATGTTCGATGCTTACGTCGATGCTCACCTGGCTCGTTTTCCCAAAAGACATGAAACAATTTCTTTTAATATCGGCCCCACTCCGGACGAGAGCGTCAGGGTTTCACTGGCCTATCACTTTTAAGCTCGGCCTGCTTAATCGGACAGCAGTATCTGTTTGATATCTATATTGTGTTTTTGAGGATCGATAACACGAACAACCCGACGGTTTTCATTTTCGGGCAGGGAAAGATCCAGATCAACATACTCTGTCAAAGGTCCCGACCGATTACCGATAATGCGTACCTGTGGCCGTGACAGATTTTCAGGATTGGTGCAACTGACCACAACCAGCTCATCGGTGCTGAGCGTAAGCAGCGTCCCGGCCGGATAAATGCCGATCACATTGACGAATAGTTTCAGCAAAAACGGGTCAAACTTGATCGTCATCCGGTGCATCATCTTGCGCAAAACTTCATCGGGTGGAAGTGTTTTTTTCATATAGACCCGTCCCGATGACATGGCGTCGAAGGTATCGGCAATTGAGATTATCCGCGAAAACAGGTCGAGCGGCCGCTTGTTTACCAGCATTGGGTAACCGGAATAATCGGCGTTGATATGATGCTGAAATGCCGCCAGGGCCGCCCTCGCAGCATACTTGTCGAAGGGCATGTTTCTCAAAATAGTCTTGGCGCCCAGGTGGGGGTGTTTTTTTTCGCTCCTCTCCAAATGGCCGGGGGAGATCTTTATATTGGCTTGGTGGGGGGAGGTGGGCTTCTCCCTGATATAAACAAGATGGACTCTGTTCATA